>JAIMJL010000026.1 GCA_020693225.1 Sandarakinorhabdus sp.
ATGGTCGGTTTCATGCAGGATGCGGCTGTTCAGGTTTACCAGCTCCGCTTCATCGAAGCGCGCGGTGGCACGTCCGAGGTGCGAAATATCGAACCCTGCAATCAACGGCGCATCGCTGGTAACGGGCTCCACCGGTTGCGAAGTCCCTAGCCGGGCCAGCAGTGCCTTGAGCGCCATCGGCTCGATACCCCGCTCGCGGAACTCGCTCACCCCGATCGAGCCGATCCGCTTGGACAGCGCACCATCGGTGCCGGTCAGCAGCGCCGCATGGCCAAAGCGCGGGAACGCCGCGCCCATCGCCGCAAACATCTGCAGCTGCACACCGGTGTTGGTCACATGGTCTTCGCCGCGCACCACATGGGTCACGCCCATGTCCACATCATCGATCACACTGGGAAGCATATAAAGCCAGCCACCATCAGCGCGCCGAATCACCGGGTCAGACAGCGATGCCGGATCGATGTGGCTTGGCCCGCGAATCAGATCGTCCCAGCTGTGCGGCGCATCGGGCGACAGCTTGAATCGCCAGTGCGGACGCACGCCCTCTGCCTCGAACCGCGCGTGATCGGCATCGGTCAGCGCCAGCGCCGCACGATCATAAACAGGCGGCAGCCCGCGCCCCAGCAACACCTTGCGCTTCAAATCCAGCTCTTCCGGTGTTTCATAGCAGCGATACACATTGCCCGAGGCAGCAAGCTGCCCAAGCACGTCCGCATAGCGCGCCATCCGGTCAGACTGCTTCTCCTCCGCATCCGGCGCCATGCCAAGCCAGGCCAGATCGTCCCGGATGGATTGAGCAAATGCTTCGGTCGAGCGCGCCGCATCGGTATCGTCCAGCCGCAACAGGAACCGCCCGCCGCCTTGCCGGGCCAGCAGCCAGTTCAACAGCGCCGTGCGCACATTGCCAACATGAAGCCGCCCGGTGGGCGATGGAGCGAACCGTGTTGTAATCATGCTGCGCGCGATAGAACGCCAGCGCGCATTCGGCAAATGCCCGTCACCGTACCCGTCAACGTTGGCAGCGCGCACAGTAGAAGGTCGAGCGGCCAGCCTGCACGCGCCGGCGGATCGGGTCACCACACGCCCGGCACGGTTCACCTTCACGACCATAGCTCTGGAAGCGGTGCTGGAAATAGCCAAGATCACCAGAGACCTGGGCATGGTCGCGCAAGGTCGAGCCTCCAGCCTCGATCGCGGCGGCAAGCGTGGCGCGGATCGCCTCGTGCAGGCGCGTCAATCGTGCGGGCGAAATGGCGCCGGCCATGCGGACCGGATTGATTCCTGCGGCAAAGAGCGCCTCGCAAGCGTAGATATTGCCGATTCCGGCAACACTCTTCTGGTCCAGCAACAGCGCCTTGATCGGGGTCCGCCGGCCATGCGCGGAAGCGATCAGCGCGGCCGCGGTGAAGGCATCACCAAGAGGTTCCGGCCCAAGGGCGGCCAGCAGCGGATGCTGGGAAGCCGAAGCGGTGGCAACAATGTGCATCGAGCCAAAGCGGCGAGGATCCGTATAGGCCAAAGTTCCCCGCCGGGTGGTGAACAGCAGGTGATCGTGGAGGCCTGGCTCGCCCTCGCAAGGGCGGAACTTGCCCGACATGCCAAGGTGGAAGATCAGCGTATCGTCGCGGTCAGTCTCGATCAGCCCGTATTTCGCGCGGCGGCGGATGGCGGTCACGGTGGCCCCGGTCAGCCGCTGGCCCAGATCCGGCGGCAACGGCCAGCGCAAATCGGGGCGGCGGACGATAACCGCCGTCAAACATTGCCCCAGCAGCAGCGGCCGCAGGCCCCGCACCACTGTTTCGACTTCAGGAAGCTCGGGCATTTCTGCCACGGTGACAGACCATGCCGGTTCGCGCTAGGGGGACCAAGTGACTGAAACTTCCGAACCGATGGTAAGCTTGGGCTTCCGCGATGTGGCCCCGGCCGAAAAAACCGCAGCCGTGGGCGATATCTTCGCCCGCGTCGCCCGCCGCTATGATTTGATGAACGATCTGATGTCGGGCGGCATGCACCGGCTCTGGAAGGATGATTTCGTGAATCGGGTGCGCCCGCAGCCGCACGAAGCCATCCTCGATCTGGCCGGCGGCACCGGCGACATCGCCTTTCGCATGGCACAGCGAGGCAGCCGGGTCACGGTGGCCGATATCAACGCGGAAATGTTGAAAGTGGGCGAAGCACGCGCCGCGAAAAAGGGCATCGCCGGGCTGACCTTCGTGGAGGCCAATGCCGAGGCCATGCCGTTCGCCGATGCATCGTTCGACGCCGTAACCATCGCGTTCGGCATCCGCAATGTCACCAACATACCCAAGGCCCTGCGCGATATTCACCGCACCCTGAAATGGGGCGGGCGCTTCTATTGCCTGGAATTCTCCACCTGCGAATGGCCGGGATTTGCCGAACTGTATGACGCCTACTCGCTGAACGTGGTGCCGCGAATCGGTGCCGCCGTCGCCCGCGACAAGGACGCCTACCAATATCTGGTGGAATCCATCCGCCGCTTTCCGCCCATGGCCGCCTTCGCTGGCATGATCGGCGAAGCCGGGTTCAAGCGGGTGACAGCCACACCGATCCTCGGCGGCGCGGTCGCAGTCCACAGCGGCTGGAAGATTTGAGCATTCGCGAAATGGCGCGAGTTCGTGTCTCCAGCCGCCGCAGGCCGATCTCTGTGTGCCAAGGCGGCCGCGCATGAGCGGCTTAACCCATGGCACCCGCCTGCTGGGAGATTTGCGCAAGCTTGCCGCGCACGGGGCGCTCAGGCCTTTTGAAGCGCACCCGGATGTGCCGGCCCGTCTTAAACTTGTCGCCAAGCTGCTCCGATTCGGGACCGGTGCGCCAAAAGAGCCGGACTATGCCGGCGGCCTGAAAGCCTGCGGCCCGGCAGCGGTGAAGCTGGGGCAGGCGCTGGCAACCCGCCCGGATCTTGTCGGCGCACAGGCAACGGCCGATCTGAAGCGCCTGCAGGATGACATGCCGCCCGCACCCTGGGCGGCCATTGAGGCGGAAATAGACAAGGCCTTGCCCGGCGGCTGGCGGGCGCATTTTTCCAGCATTTCCGAGACGCCTGCGGGTGCTGCATCCATCGCGCAGGTTCATCGGGCGGTCACGCTGGATGGGCAGGTTGTGGCGCTGAAGGTTCTGCGCCCCGGCGTCGAGGCGGCGTTCAGCGAGTCGCTCGCCAGCTATGCCTGGGCTGCGGCGCGGCTGGAAACTTTCGGCGGAGAATTTGCCCGGCTGCGGCCCAGGATCGTGATCGAAACCTTCCGCCAGTGGACCTTCACCGAGCTCGACCTGCGCCGCGAAGGCGGCAATGCCTCGGAACTGGCAGACGCCGTTCGCGGTGCACCGGGCCTGCGCGTGCCAGCGGTGCTGTGGCCGTTCACAACCCGGCGAACATTGGCTCTGGAGTGGGTCGAGGGCACCAAGCTCACCGATCTCGCGGCCCTGGATGCAGCCGGGGCAGACCGCAAGGCGCTTGCCGAAACGCTGGTTCGCGGCTTCCTGGCCCAGGCCATCGGCGGCGGCTTTTTTCACGCCGACATGCACCAGGGCAATATGATGCTGGCCGCCGACGGCACCCTGGTGCTGATTGATTTCGGCATCATGGGGCGGCTGGATCGGCGCGCGCGTGTCTACCTGGCGGAAATCCTCTATGGCCTGCTGGTTGGCGACTACAAGCGCGTTGCCGACATCCATTTCGAGGCCGGCTATGTGCCCGCTTTTCATGACCGCGGTGCATTCGCGACAGCACTCAGGGCGGTCGGTGAGCCGATTCGCGGCAAGGACACGCGCGACATTTCGGTCGCCAACCTGCTGGACGGGCTGTTTGCCATCACCCGCAGCTTCGATATGGCCGTGCAGCCGCATCTCCTGCTGCTGCAGAAAACAATGGTGATGGTGGAAGGCGTGGCGCTCACCCTCGATCCGCAGGTCAATATGTGGGAGGCGGCCAGCCCCTATGTGAAACGCTGGATCCGCGATGAACTGGGCCCGGAAGCGCGCGCCGCCGATGGCCTGCTGGCCAATCTGCGGCTGCTGGCGGGATTGCCGCGCGTGGCACAAAGGCTGGTGGACGCGCTGCCGCCCGATAGTGCAGCCCCGCCCCTGCCGCCGCTTCCGGAGCCAGCCCCAGTTCCGCCCGCGCGCTGGCCATTGCTGCTCGCCGGCATGGGGCTGGGGGCAGCGATCATGTGGGCTGTCGCATTCTGACTTGATACGTCACGCAACCTGAAGAAGGGCCGCCCGGTTTCCCGCGCGGCCCCGATTTTCGTTCACCCCTTGGCTGACCGTCCGGATCACGCCGCCTTTCTGTGCGAGGCATAAAACGTGAGCGGGCAGACCCCGAACCCTGGCCGCAATCGCTGCTTGGGCGAGCCCTGCATAGATTGTCGCAGGGGGGCTGTCATCAAACTGGCACAATCCATTCGCAATTCTTGCCCGGCCTGTTGCAGCAGTGCCACAGCATCGGCTAAGCCCCCGCCACTCTTCCCCGCAGGAATCCCCCCATGTTGCTGTCCCGCTACCTTCTGCCCGTGATGAAGGAGACGCCTGCCGACGCGCAGATCGTTTCGCATCAAATGATGCTGCGTGCCGGGCTGGTGCGGCAGACAGCAGCGGGGATTTACGCCTGGCTGCCACTGGGTTTGCGCGTCTTGAACCGCATTGCCAGCGTCGTGCGCGCCGAGCAGGACCGCGCCGGTGCCATCGAAATGCTGATGCCGACCATCCAGTCAGCCGACCTCTGGCGGCAATCGGGCCGATTTGATGCCTATGGCCCGGAGATGTTGCGCATCAAGGATCGCGGCGGGCGCGAGATGCTGTACGGGCCGACCAACGAGGAGATGATCACCGCCATCTTCCGCGATTGTGTGAAGAGCTATCGCGATCTGCCGCGCACACTGTACCATATCCAGTGGAAATTCCGCGACGAGGTGCGCCCCCGCTTCGGCGTGATGCGCGGCCGCGAATTCCTGATGAAGGATGCCTACAGCTTCGACATGGACGAAGCGGGCGGACGTGCCAGCTATGACGCGATGTTCACCGCCTATCTGCGCACCTTCGCCGCGCTTGGCCTGCGCGCTGTCCCCGTGCGCGCCCCCACCGGCCCCATCGGCGGGGATCTCAGCCACGAGTTTCACATCCTGGCCGATACCGGCGAAAGCGAAGTGTTCTTCGATAGCGCGCTGGATGATGTCGATCTCGGCGATCCCGATGCCCCCGCAAAGCTGCGCAATCTCTATGCGATGGAGGCCGAAGAGCATGAGAAGATTGCCGATTGCCCGGTGCCCGCCGAGCGGCTGGCCAAAAGGCGCGGCATCGAAGTGGGGCACATCTTTTTCTTCGGCACGAAATATTCGCAGGCCATGGGACTGCAGGTGCAAGCGAAAGACGGCTCGCAGGTCACGCCGCTGATGGGCAGCTACGGCGTCGGGGTGTCGCGCCTGATGGGCGCCATCATCGAGGCAAGCCATGACGACGCGGGCATCATCTGGCCGGAAAGCGTGTCGCCGTTTGACATCGGCCTGATCAACCTGCGCGTCGATGATCCGGCCTGCGCGGCCGCGGCGCACGCCTTGCAGGCGAAACTCGAAGCCGCCGGCCGCACCGTTCTGCATGATGACCGCGATGCCCGCGGCGGCGAGAAGTTCGCCACGATGGATCTGATCGGTCTGCCCTGGCAGATTGTTGTCGGGCCCAAGGGCGTTGCCGCCGGCACGGTGGAGCTCAAGCGCCGTTCATCGGGCGAAAAGCATGAGGCCTCCATGGAAAGCGTGATGGCGAAACTCACCGCGTGATCACCTCCTACGAACGGATGATAGCCAAGCGCTATCTGATGCCCGGCCAGGGCGAGCGGTTCATCTTCCTTGTCGCCGGCATTTCGCTGATCGCGGTGGCGCTTGGTGTTGCCGCGCTGATTGCGGTCATGAGCGTGATGAACGGCTTTCGCGCCGAGCTTTTCGATCGCATCCAGGGGCTGAACGGCCATGCCGTCGCGCAAGGCTATGGCGGACGACTTTCCGGCTGGGAAGCGGTCGTCGCCGAGGCCCGCCGCACACCCGGCGTCACGGAAGCCACCCCGTTGGTCGAGCAGCCGCTGATGGCCACCGCCAGCTCGCGCGTCGAGGGCGTGCTGGTGCGCGGCATGCGGGTCGAGGACATCGCCAACACGGGCGTGATCGCCGACAATGTGCGCTCCGGCGACCTGAAGGCGCTGGCCGAAGGCCAGCAGGTGGTCGCCATCGGCGCCCAGCTGGCGCAAAATCTGGGTGTGCGCGTGGGCGATCGCATCGCGCTCATTTCTCCCGATGGCAACACCACCCCGTTCGGCACCGTGCCGCGCATCGTCTCCTACGAAGTCGGCGCCATCTTCGAAGTCGGCATCTATGATTATGACAAGGCGTTCGTCGTCATGCCATTGGGCGAATCGCAGGCGCTGCTCAGGCTCGGCAACGATATCGGCATGGTGGAAATCGTCACCGTCGATCCCGACAAGGTGGGCGCGATTCTTGCTCCACTGGCAGACAAGATCGGCCTGAAGGCGCTCATCACCGATTGGCGGCAGCTCAATTCCGCGCTGTTCGAGGCGCTGGTCGTAGAGCAGGTGGTGATGTTCTGGGTGCTCTCCATCATCATCCTCGTGGCCGTTTTCAACATCCTGTCATCGCTCATCATGCTGGTCCGCGCGAAAACCCGCGACATCGCCATCCTGCGCACCATGGGCGCGTCGCGTGCCGCGCTGATGCGCATCTTCATGACCGTGGGCACCATCATCGGCGGGCTCGGCGTGCTGCTCGGCGTTGCCATCGGCTTCCTCATCCTCGCCTTCCGCCAGCCCATCGTCAGCAGCGTCTCCGCGCTCACCGGAACCGATTTGTGGGATCCGTCCGTGCGCTATCTGGCCGAACTTCCGGCCAAGACGGATCCAGCGGAAGTCGGCGCTATCGTGCTGCTGGCGCTGGTCCTGTCGTTCCTTGCCACCCTCTATCCCGCCTGGAAGGCCGCCTCCACCGATCCCGTGCAGGTCCTGCGCTATGAATGACGCGCTGCATCTGCAAGGCCTCAGCCGCAGCTTCACCCAGGGGGACATCACCATCGATGTGTTGCGCGGCGTCGATCTTTCGCTGCACCGTGGCGAAATCATCGCGCTGCTCGGCCCGTCCGGCTCCGGCAAATCCACCCTGCTGCAAGCCGCCGGGCTGCTGGAAGGCGGCTTTGGGGGGAGCCTCGCCATCGATGGCGTGCAGGCGGTGGGCCTCGATGATGCCGGCCGCACGGCGCTCCGGCGCGACAAGCTCGGCTTCGTCTACCAGTTTCACCACCTTCTGCCGGATTTCACGGCCAGCGAAAATGTCGTGCTGCCGCAGCTTGTTGCCGGGCGAAGCATGGCGGAAGCCGAACAGCGCGCCGATGCTCTGCTGGGCACGCTGGGCCTTTCCCAGCGCCTGCGGCACAAGCCCTCGCAGCTGTCGGGCGGCGAACAGCAGCGCGTGGCGGTTGCCAGGGCGCTGGCAAACCGGCCGGTCCTCGTGCTGGCCGACGAGCCCACCGGCAACCTCGATGAAGCGACCGCCGCGAGGGTGTTGGACGCTTTCCTCACCCTGGTCCGCACCGAAGGGTCAGCCGCCCTGGTTGCCACCCACAACAAGGCGCTGGCCGAACGCACCGATCGGATTGTCACCCTGCACGAAGGCCGCCTCGTCTGAACTCGTGTGCGAAAGGCTATTCCGCCGCTTCGGCTCCATCCGCCGGCGGCATATTGTGCCCCAGCAGGCGCAGCATTTCGGCGGCCGCTTCGATGATGTTGCTGCCGGGACCGAAAATGGCCCCCACGCCGGCCGCCCGCAGAAACTCATAGTCCGGCGCCGGAATCACCCCGCCGGCAATCACCTTGATATCGCCGCGCCCCGCTTCCTTCAGCGCGCCGATCAACGCCGGAACAAGGCTCTTGTGTCCGGCGGCAAGGCTGGATGCCCCCACCACATCCACATCCATACTGACCGCAAGCGCAGCCGCCTCGGCAGGGGTCTGGAACAGCGGGCCAACCGTCACCTCAAAGCCCAGATCGGCGTAAGCCGAGCCCACCACCTTGGCGCCGCGATCATGCCCGTCCTGCCCCATCTTCACGATCAGCACGCGCGGGCGACGACCGCGGCGGGCGGTAAGGCTCTCGATCCCCTCGCGCACCCGGATGGCCAGCGGGTCCTTCGCAAGGCGCGGGCCATAGATGCCCGTCACCTGCTTCACCGTCGCCACATGTCGGCCAAACACAGCTTCCAGCGCATCGGAAATTTCGCCCAGCGTGCAGCGCGCGCGCGCCGCCTCGATGCTCAGCGCCAGCAGGTTCGCCTGGCCGCGCGCGCCCTCCGTCAATGCCTTCAGGGCGGCTTCGGCGCGGGCGGAATCGCGCGTCGCGCGGATGGTGGCCAGCCGCTCGATCTGCCCCTGCCGCACGCTCACATTGTCCACTTCCAGCAGCTCCGGCGTGTCGTCGTTGGCCGGCCGATAGCGGTTCACCCCCACGATCACCGTTTCGCCGGTGTCGATCCCGGCCTGCTTTTCGGCTGCCGCGCGCTCGATTTCCGCCTTCGGCCAGCCGGTCTGCACCGCCTGCGTCATGCCGCCCATCGCCTCCACTTCGGTGATCAGCGCAAAGGCCGCATCGGCCAGCGCCTGGGTCAGCGCCTCGACATAATAGCTCCCCCCCAGCGGATCGACGACCTTGGTGATCCCCGCCTCCTCCTGCAGGATCAGCTGGGTGTTGCGGGCAATCCGCGCGGAAAAATCGGTCGGCAGCGCAATCGCCTCATCCAGCGCATTGGTGTGCAGCGATTGCGTGCCGCCCAGCGCCGCTGCCAGCGCCTCCACCGTCGTGCGCACCACATTGTTGTAGGGGTCCTTCTCCTGCAAACTCACGCCGGAGGTCTGGCAGTGCGTCCGCAGCATCCAGCTTTTCGGATCCTTCGCGCCCAGCCCCTGCATCATGCCCGACCACAAAAGCCGCGCCGCGCGCAGCTTTGCCGCCTCCATGAAAAAATTCATGCCGATCGCGAAGAAGAAGCTCAGGCGCGGCGCAAAATCATCCACCGCCTGCCCGTTGGCAATCGCCGCGCGGGCATATTCCAGCCCGTCCGCCAATGTGAACGCCAGCTCCTGCACGGCGGTCGCCCCGGCCTCGTGCATATGATAGCCGGATATGGATATGCTGTTGTATTTCGGCATGTTTTCCGCCGTGAAGGCGATGATGTCTGCCACGATCCGCATCGAGGGCTCCGGCGGATAAATATAGGTGTTGCGGACCATGAACTCCTTCAGAATGTCGTTCTGGATGGTCCCTTCCAGCGCCGCCGCCGGCACCCCCTGCTCCTCGGCTGCCACGATGTAGAAGGCAAGGCACGGCAAAACCGCGCCGTTCATCGTCATCGAAACCGACATCCTGTCGAGCGGAATCCCGTCGAACAGGATCTTCATGTCCTCTACCGAATCGATGGCAACGCCCGCTTTGCCGACATCGCCGGTCACCCGCGGGTGATCCGAATCATAGCCCCGGTGCGTTGCGAGATCGAAGGCGACGGAAAGACCCTTCTGTCCGGCCGCGAGGTTGCGCCGATAAAAGGCGTTGGAGTCCTCGGCGGTGGAAAAGCCGGCATATTGCCGGATCGTCCAGGGCCGGCCGGCATACATGGTCGCCTTCACGCCGCGCGTGAAAGGCGCAAAGCCCGGCAATCCGGGGCTGATTGTTGGGAGATCGGCCGCCGTATAAAGCGGCTTCACGGTGATGCCTTCAGGCGTCTGCCACGCCAGATCGCGCCCCTTCACCTCTTTCGCCGCCAGGGCTTCCCATTCACCAAGGCCCGGTTCGTCGGCCATCGTGCACCTCCATCTTGCGCCGCAAGGCATGTGGCCCGCGTGCGCCTTGTGTCAATTGGCGGGATGGTCAGTCCCAGCGCGCCTCCGGCGGCAGGCTCATCAGGATGGCATCCACATTGCCGCCGGTCTTCAGCCCGAAGGTGGTGCCGCGGTCATAGACCAGATTATATTCCGCATAGAGCCCGCGATAGCGCAGCAGCGCGAGGCGATCCTCCGCGGTCCACGGCAGGCCCATGCGCGCGCGGACGATGGCCGGAAATGCGGCAAGGAAGGTCTCGCCCACATCCCGCGTGAAGGCGAAATTGGCATCGAAATCGGCGTCGGACTCAACGTTCAGCCAATCATAGAAAATGCCCCCCACCCCGCGCATGCGATTGCGGTGCGGCACAAAGAAATATTCGTCGCACCATTTGGAGTATCTGTCCCAATGCTCCGGTCCGTGCCGGTCGCAGCTGGCCTTGAAGGCCGCCTTGAAAGCCGCCGTGTCGTCGTCGCGCGGCAATGCCGGGTTCAAGTCCGCACCGCCGCCAAACCAGCGCTTGGTGGTCACCAGAAAGCGCGTGTTCATGTGCACGGCGGGCACCTGCGGATTGGCCATGTGGGCCACAAGGCTGATGCCGGTCGCAAAAAAGCGCGGGTCTTCCGCGGCACCCGGAATGCCCTTGGCGAATTCCGGGTTGAATTCGCCGAACACCGTGGAGGTGTTCACCCCCACCTTCTCGAAAATGCGCCCCTTCATCACCCCCATGCGCCCGCCGCCGCCGGGGGCGCCGCTGTGATCGGTGCGGTCCCAGGGCGTATAGACGAAGCGCCCCGGCGCATCCGGCGCATTGGGCAGCGCAGGCAAATGCGCGCCCTCGTCTTCCAAAGTCTCGAACGCCGCGCAGATGCGCGTGCGCAGCGATTGAAACCAGCTTTCGGCAGCAAGCTGCTGGGCATCGAATGTCGTCATGCAAACCGCTTAGCCAAGCAGCCCGATGCAGCGCAATGCCCCACTCCGGCCAACACGTGAATGCACCGTCCCGAAGCTGACTATTTTGGCCTTGCGAGTGCTGAAAGACTAAGCAATTGTTGCCCGCAGGAGGACGCCATGCCGATATTGCGCACACCAGACGAGTGCTTCGAAGGGTTGGAAAACTGGCCCTATCCGCCGCATTACACCGAAGTCGATGGCGGGCCCCTTGGGCCGCTGCGGATCGCGCATGCCGAGGACGGCCCCGCTGACGGTCCGGCCATCCTCTGCCTGCACGGCGAACCAAGCTGGTCCTATCTCTATCGCAAGATGCTGCCGCGCTTTGCTGCCGCCGGTGCCCGGGCCGTGGCGCCCGATCTGATCGGCTTCGGCCGCTCCGAAAAGCCATCGGAACAAACCGACTATAGCTATGCCCGCCACGTCGGCTGGATGCTGGACTGGTTCGATCAGCAGGATTTCCGCGATCTCACGCTCTTCTGCCAGGATTGGGGCGGGCTGATCGGCCTGCGCCTTGTAACCGCCCGGCTCGATCGCTTCGCCCGCGTCGTTGTTGCCAACAGCTTTCTTCCCACCGGCGAAGGCAAGGCCTCGGAAGCCTTCCTGCGCTGGCGCCAGTTCAGCCAGTCGGTGCCGGATTTCGAGTCCGGCTGGATCGTCAATGGCGGCACCGCGCGTGGCATCAGCGATGCCGTGCGTGCTGCCTACACCGCACCTTTCCCCGATGATCGCTACAAGGCCGGCGCGCGAATTTTCCCGATGCTGGTGCCCACCGAGCCGGATGCCCCGCAAGCCGCCGAGAACCGCGAAGCGTGGAAAGTCCTCGAACGCTTTGAAAAGCCCTTCCTCACCCTGTTCGGAGACAGTGACTTCGTAACGCTGGGCTCGGAGAAAATCCTGCAAGCCCGCATACCCGGCGCCGCCGGCCAGGATCATCGCATCCTCGAAAAGGCCGGCCACTTCATCCAGGAGGATGCCGGCGAGGAATTGGCGGCTCTGACCCTGCGCTTCATGGGGCTGCCTGCTTGACAGCGTCCCCCCGCCGCCATAAAGCCGCCGCTCACTTTTGCGCGGGTGTAGCTCAGTTGGTTAGAGTGCCGGCCTGTCACGCCGGAGGTCGCGGGTTCGAGCCCCGTCACTCGCGCCATTGGTGATTCGGGCCGGACGGCCACCTCAATCCACCAATGAACAGCTCGCCTGCAGGGTGCGGATATTGATCCCGACCCGCTTCGCCGGCGGATCGGCCCAGCTGTAGGCCACCGCCCGCTCGCCGCCGTCAGGCGTCAACACATACAGCACAAGGCTCGGCTGGTTCGGCCCCGCTGGCCACACCACATTGCGCATCTTCAAGGTGAAACGCTGCGGTACCGGCTCATCCGTCACAAGGTCCGCGCGCCCGCCCTGGTCGTGCAGGGCAATGTCGCGCTTCCCCCACCAGTCCTCGCTGCCATCCGCTTTGCGCGCCTGCTTCGGCACCGCTGCCCAGCAGGCAAAGCGTCGCGCACGCCGCATATCAAGCGAGACGCCGTCCGCCGAGAGAATCAGCCTGCCGGTTCCGATCTCGTCAGCCCTGAGCTTCCGCGCAGGCCCGGCCTCCCGGCCATGCGCGTCGACGGGGGTTGCCCGACCCTGATCGTCCACCACAAAACCGGTCCACGGCGGAGCCTGCGTCCTGGCCTCGCGGGCAAAGCTGACCTGCTCCTCGTTGGTCCAGACGCCGACAAGCGACGCCGCCACGGCGAGCGCCAGCAGGCTCACTTCTTCGCAGCCCGCTCGGCCTCCACAAACTTGCGGAACTCGGTCCATGTCGTCGCATTCTTGCGCGTGTCATCGCCCGGTGGTGGCACACGATACTCCGGATAATTCTTCGCGATCTGCTCCTGCAAAACCTTTGGCAGCGCCTCGATCCCGTCCACCACGCCGCCGGTCGCGTTGAACACCAGCCCACCGGGCCGCGAGCCCATCTCCATGAAGGGCATCCAGCCCGAAAGCCGCACCCAGCTGACCGCCGCATTGGCCGCGGTGGTTTTCGGCGAGCGCAATTCCTTCTCGTCCACAATGAAGTTGAAGATTTCCATCGCGTGATACTGGTTGCCGGCATAGTCCTGGAAATCGCCACCCAGCGGATTGGTGTAGAACAGCGGCACCTCGATGTTCCAGAACACCCGCCCATTGTCCACGCGCGCCGGCAGCGTGAACGGCTTGCCGTCGCGCCCGGTCTGGAACATCGGCCCCTGGTTTACCGGATCATTCGCCACATGAAATATTCGATTGGATTTGCCCGTCCAGGGGTTTTGCCAGCTATCCAGAACCGCCCCGGTCTTCGGATCGAGATAGAACATCAGCTCGCGGCTCACCATGCGAACGCCACCACCCTTGGCGGGATCGTTCACCGTCACACAGGTGCGGACATTCATCCCCTCCACATCCCACAAATGCCGATCCGGCTCGCCCTGCACCCGGCTCCACACCCGGCCGGACCAGTGATAGACAACCGGCACATTGTCCTTCGTGGAGCACTGAATCTTGCGATACATCGCCTGCGCGTCCGCCGGCTTGTCGAACGCCAGCATTGCGCCCTGTGCGCTGGCACTTCCAGCCGCCATCGAAAGTGCCAGTCCGGCCAAAGCCATCCGCAAACATCCGCCCATCGAACACTCCTGTGAAAACCTGCCGCTCCATGCGCGGAGCTTGACAAGAAAGTTGTCCGGACAAATAGCTTGCCCGTCAAGCCTGAATTGAAAGTTTGCCCATGCGCCCTGGTGTCATCGAAGTCGGCCCGCAACGCTACCGCGAAACCTTTGGCCGCTATTACGAGCAATTCGTGGTGGGGGATGTCTATGAACACCGCCCCGGCCGCACCATCAGCGAGGCTGACAACACCTGGTTCACGCTGTTGTCGATGAACACGCATCCGGCCCACTTCGATCATGAATATTGCAAGCAGACCGAGTTCGGGAAGCCCATCGTCGCCTCGCCGCTCACCGTCGCCATCCTGGTCGGCATGAGCGTGTCCGATGTCAGCCAGAAGGCCGTCGCCAATCTCGGCTGGAAGGAAATCCGGATGACACACCCGGTGTTCCACGGCGACACGCTTTATGCCGAATCGGAAGTCATCGAAAAGCGCGAAAGCGCAAAGCGCCCGGAACAGGGCATTGTGACAATCAAGACCGTGGGCAAAAATCAGAACGGCGTTGTAGTGTGCGACTTTCTGCGCACCATGCTGGTGTGGAAGTCGGGCTTCGGCCCTTCCGACAGCTGAGGACCAAAGATGACCGCTGCTTACTCCCAGGTCCGATCGATCGATCCCGATTTCGAGACCCAATTGCTGGATTCGATCGACAAATGGATCGAGCGCGATCTGAAGCCGGTGGTGATGCACCATGATCACGGCGACATCTGGCCGACCGAAACAGTGGCCCAGATGCAACAGCTCGGGCTGTTCGGCGCCACCATCGGCGAGGAGTATGGCGGCCTTGGCCTGCCGTCCTCCAGCTATGCCAAGATCGTCGCCCGTATCGCCAGCTTCTGGATGGCCCCCACCGGCATTTTCAACTCGCACCTGATCTGCGCCCACGCCATCGAAAAGTTCGGCACGCCCGATCAGAAGGCGAAATGGCTGCCCAAGATGGCCAGCGGCGAACTGCGCGGCGGCCTGGCACTCACCGAGCCGGATGCCGGAACCGACCTTCAGGGCATCCGCATGACGGCGAAAAAGACCGGAAATTCGGGCTACACCATCAACGGCACCAAAACCTGGATTTCCAACGGCATCAAGGGAGACGTGTTCGCCCTGCTGGTGAAAACCGATCCCGAGGCCAACCCCCGCTACAAGGGCATGTCGCTCTTCATCGCCGACAAACATGGTCTGGACCCTGAAGGGCCCGCTCGCGAAGGCTTCCGCGTCGGCAAAAAGATCGAGAAGCTAGGCTACAAGGCGATCGATTCCGCCGAGCTGATCTTCGGGGATTATGCCATTCCCGCCGACCAGCTGATCGGTGGCGTCGAAGGCGAAGGCTTCTTCCAGGCAACCGGCGGGCTGGAGCTGGGCCGCATCAATGTCGCCGCCCGCGGTGTCGGGCTGGCGGAGGGTGCGCTGCGCCTCGCCACCGAATACGCCCAGATTCGCCGCACCATGGGCAAACCCATCGCCGAGCATCAGGCCATCCAGCTGAAACTCGGCGAAATGGTCACCCGCGCACGCGCCGCGCGCCTGCTCACTCTCGATGCAGCCGCCGCCTATGATTGCGGCGAGCGGGTGGATATGGAGGCCGGCATGGCAAAATATTTCGCCTCCGAAGCCGCCGTGCGCAACAGCGAAGAGGCCATGCGCATCTTCGGCGGCTACAGCTACTCCAAGGAATATGAGATCGAGCGCTATTACCGCGATTCGCTGCTCATGTGCATTGGCGAAGGCACCAACGAAATGCAGCGCATGATCATTGCCAAACAATGGATAAAGCGGAATCCGGCGTGAGCGCGCTTCCCCTTTCCGGCATCCGCATCCTCTCGCTCGAGCAATATGGCGCCGGCCCCTACGGCACCATGGCGCTTGCCCAGCTTGGTGCCGAAGTCATCAAGCTCGAACCCCCGAAGGGCGGCGACAGCAGCCGCGCCACCGGGCCCTATTTCCTGGGACAGGACGACAGCCTGTTCTACCAGAGCTTCAACCTCAACAAACGCTCGCTCACCCTCGATCTGAAGGCACCGGAAGGCCAGGATATCCTGCACCGGCTGGTGAAATCCGCGCACGCCGTCACCAACAACGCCCGCGGTGATCAGCCGGAAAAGCTCGGCCTCACCTACGCGGCGCTCAGCCGCTCCAATCCGGCCATCGTCTGTGTTCACGCCAGCGCCTATGGGCGAGGCAATGCGCGCGAGAGCTGGCCGGGCTATGACTATCTGATGCAGGCCGAGGCCGGCTTTCTGTCGGTGACCGGCGAGCCGGACGCGCCGCCCACCCGCTTCGGCCTGTCCATGGTGGATTTCATGACCGGCCAGATGCTGGCAACCGCCACGCTCGCCGGCATCACCGAAGCGCGCGCCACCGGCAAGGGCCGCGATTTCGATGTCTCGCTGCTGGAAGCCGCGCTGCACCAGACCAGCTACCCAGCCGTCTGGTATCTGAACGAGGGCGCCATCACCGGCCGCAGCCCGCGCTCGGCGCACCCGGCCGTCACCCCCAGCCAGCTGTTCCGCACGGCAGACGGCTGGATGTTCATCATGGCGCAGCTGCCGAAGTTCTGGGCGCGACTGGTGGAATCCATCGGCGCGCCGCAGCTCGCCACCGATCCCCGCTTTGCCACCACCCCCGCGCGCCTGGAAAACCGCGCCGCCCTCACCAGCACGCTGGATGCCATCTTCATGACGCAGCCAACCGCCCACTGGGTCACGCTGTTGGGCGGCATCTGTCCGGTGGCCCCGGTCAACGATCTGGCGCAGGCCCTGGACAATCCGTTCATCCGTGCGCGCGGCATGGTGGAAACCATCCCGCACCCGGATGGCAAGCCGCTGCACACGCTGGCCAGCCCCACCCTGCTCGATGGCAAGCGACTGCCCAATCGCGCCGCGCCAAAGCTCGGTGCCGACACCGAAGCCTTGCTCGGCGAAATCGGCTTTTCGGCACAGGAAGCGGCAGACCTGAAGGCACGGGCCATCGTCTGATGGGCAAATTGTCCGGCCTGAAAGTCGTCGATCTCTCGCTGTTCCTGCCGGGCCCGATGCTCACGCTGATGCTGGCGGATCAGGGTGCCGAAGTGCGCAAGATCGAGCCACCCACCGGCGATCCGGCGCGCCAGATGGAGCCGTTCGAGGCCGGGCAATCCTTCTGGTTCCGCAACCTCAATCGCGGCAAGCTCTGCGAATCCCTCGATCTCAAAACCCCCGAAGGCGCGGCGAAGCTGTGGCAGCATATCGAAGCGGCCGATGTTCTGGTCGAGGGCTTTCGCCCCGGAGTCATGGCCCGTCTGGGCTTCGCCTATCCGCAGGTCGCCGCCCGCAACCCCGGCATCATCTATTGTTCGATCAGCGCCTTCGGCCAGACCGGAAGCCACGCGCACCACCCGGCGCATGATCTGGGCGCGCAGGCGCTTGGCGGCTTTTTGTCGGTCAATGATGGCGCGGATGGCACCCCCGTGGTCCCCGGCGTTCCCGCCGCCGACATGGCCGCCGCGCTGACCGGCTGTTCGGCGGTTCTGATGGCACTCTACGGGCGCAGCCGCACCGGGGAAGGCGCCTATATCGATCTCGCCATGTTCGACAGTCTGCTGCCCTGGTGTGCCCACATCGCCGGCGATGCCGCGATCGCCAACATCCCCATTGCATCGGCAACCCAGCGATCGCTCGGCGGAGCCGCCTTCTATCAGGTGTATCGCACATCCGATGCGCGCCACATCGCCCTGTGCGGGCGCGAACTGAAGTTCGCGGAAAATCTGCTCACCGCACTCGGTCGGCCGGATCTCGTTGCTTTGGCGGCTGCGCCCGCCGGCCCGGCACAGGATCCGCTGAAGGCGTTCCTGGCAGAAACCTTCGCGCAGCGAACCCGCGATGAATGGACGCTCTGGTTTGCAGACAAGGATGTGGCGTTTGCCCCGGTGCTGGATTTCGCCGAAGCCCTGCGGTCTCCCCTCGTCCGCGAACGCGGCCTTCTGATCGAGCAGGATGGCGCGCACACCCTCGCGTCAGCGATCCGCTTCAGCCCCGTCGCGTCCTGAAATTCGCGGCAGCCAAAGTCCGGCTACCGCTGCGTCGGGTCCCTGCTACTTCGGCTCCAGAACCACCCCAAGCTCACGCTCCGCCAGAATGCGCAAGTCCGCATCCAGCGGCGGATCCGCAAGGTCCACACCCTTCGCCAGCGCATCGGCAATGATATGCAGGCCTTCCAGCCGCGCCTGCTGCTTGTGGTTCGCCCCGATGATGTGCCAGCGGGCATGTGGCGTATCGCAGGCGGCAAACATATCTTCGTAGGCCGCCAGATAGGCCTCCCGCTTGGCGCGGTTGCGAAAATCGTCCGGGCCAACCTTCCACCGCTTCCACGGCTGCTGCAGCCGGTCGATCAGCCGCTCGTCCTGCTCGGCCTGCGTGGTGTGCAGAAACAGCTTCACGATGCGTGTGCCATGCGAAACCTGCGCCTGCTCCATGGCGTTGATTTCGGCATAGGCCCGGCTCCATTCTGCCTTGGTGGCAAAGCCCTCCACCCGTTCCACCAGCACCCGGCCATACCAGCTGCGATCGAAAACCGTCCAGTTTCCCTTGGGCGGCAGCCGGTCCCAGAACCGCACCATATAGTGCTGCGTCCGCTCGATGGCGTTGGGGGCGGCGATCGGCACCACGGCCACAAAGCGCGGATCCAGCTCGGCAGTCAGCCGCTTGATCAGGCCGCCCTTGCCGGCCGCGTCCCAGCCTTCCAGCAGGATGATCGCCGAAAGCCCCTGCCGGTGATAGGCCACCTGCAACTGATACAGCCGATATTGCAGGGCAATCTCGCGATCCCGGTGGGCATCGGGCGCCTTGCGGTGCGCAATCCGCTCCAGCCGGCTGGTCAAGCAAATGCCTTCTTGCGGCTTTGTTCCTGGCGGAACTTGTCCAGCTTCTTCAGAACCATCAGCCGCTTCAACCGGGAAAGATGATCGATGAAGATGATACCGTTCAGATGGTCCATCTCATGCTGCAGGCAGGTTGCCAGCAACCCCTCCAGCACCTCGTCATGCGCGAGTCCCTGCTCATCCAGCCAGCGGACACGCACGGTCGCCGGCCGCTCCACATCGGCATATTGATCCGGAACCGACAGGCAGCCCTCATTGTAGACGCTATAGTCTTCAGAAGGGTCCAGGATTTCCGGATTGATGAAAATGCGCGGATTCTTCGTGCGGTTGCCGTCGGCATCTTCCGGCCCGTCGGTCAGATCCATCACCAGCAGACGCAGCGGCACATCCACCTGCGCTGCTGCAAGGCCAATGCCGGGCGCGGCATACATGGTTTCCAGCATGTCGGCGGCCAGGGTCCGAATGGCGTCATTCACCTCCTGCACCGGTTCAGAGATACGGCGCAGGCGAGGATCGGGAATTTCAAGAATGGGCAGAATGGCCATGCGCCCTAGCTAGGCATGGCGCCCGATGCGGTCAAGGGAGTGGCCGCCGCAACCGCAGCGCCTGTTGCAACGTGCCTTCGTCCAGATAGTCCAGCTCGCCGCCAACCGGCATGCCGTGCGCCAGCTGCGTCACCTGCACGCCGGTGTCGCGCAGCCGGTCGCCGACATAATGTGCCGTTGTCTGCCCCTCCAGCGTGGCGTTCATTGCCAGCACAACCTCGCGCACTGGCGGATCGCCGGCAATCCGCAGCAGCAGCGAATCAATGGCCAAGGCATCCGGCCCCACGCCATCCAGCGCCGAAAGCGTGCCCCCCAGCACATGGAAGCGGCCGGAAAACAGCCGCCCGCGCTCCAGTGCCCACAGATCGGCCACATCCGCCACCACACAGAGCAAGCCCGCATCCCGGCGCGGATCGGTGCAGATCCGGCACGGCGCCGAAACATCCAGGTTGCCGCACTGCGGGCAGAGCACCAGCGCCCGGTCCACCCGATCGAGTGCCGCCGCCAGCGGCTGCAACGCGGTTTCGCGATTCTTCAGCAGATGCAGCACCACCCGCCGGGCCGAGCGAGGCCCCAGCCCGGGCATTCTGGCCACCAGCGCCGTCAGTTGTTCCAGTTCATTGCCGGCCACGCGCCTTCCCGTTCCCTTTCCCGTTCGCTAACAGCCTTGCCATGCGCCTTGTCTTCATGGGAACCCCCGACTTTGCCGTCGCCGCACTGGACGCGCTGGTAGCCGCAGGCCATTCCCTTGCCGCCGTCTACACCCAGCCGCCGCGGCCCGCCAATCGCGGGCGATTGACCGCCTCGCCGGTGCATCGGCGCGCCGAAGCCCTGGGCCTGCCGGTCCGCACGCCCCTGTCCTTGTCCGACGAGGCCGAGCGATCCGCCTTTGCTGCCCTGCATGCCGATTGCGCCATCGTTGCCGCCTATGGCCTGATCCTGCCGCAAGCCGTGCTGGACGCGCCAACCCATGGGTGCCTGAACATTCACGCCTCGCTCTTGCCCCGCTGGCGCGGAGCAGCCCCGGTGCAGCGCGCCATCCTGGCCGGTGATGAAGAAACCGGCGTCACCATCATGCGCATGGAACGCGGGCTCGACACCGGACCGATGCTTGCCAGCGAGCGGATTGCCGTCGGCGATCACACCGCCGGCAGCCTCGCCGATGCGCTCGCGGCCATGGGCGCACGCATGATGATCGCAACGCTGGCGCATTTTCCGGGGCTCGCCGAACTGCCGCAGCCCGCCGAAGGAGTCACCTACGCGCACAAGATCGACAAATCCGAAGCGCGGATCGATTGGCAATCGGACGCCCGCCAGATTGCGCGCCTCGTGCGGGCGATGCAGCCCTCGCCGGGCGCCTGGTTCGAGGCATCAGGACAAAGGATAAAGCTGATCGCCGCCCAGGCGGTGGATGGGGCGGGCCTGCACGGTCATCTGTTGCCGGATGGCCGGGTGGGCTGTGGCACCGGATGCCTGCGCCTCATCACCGTGCAACCGGAGGGGAAAGGCAAGATGCCGGCCGAGGACTGGCTGCGCGGCCTGCGCCTCGGCCAGGATGCGCGACTGACATGACCCGCTATCGCCTCACCGTGGAATATGATGGCCGCGGTTTCATGGGATGGCAGCGGCAGCCGCACGGCCCCTCGGTGCAGGCCGCCATCGAGGATGCCGTGCTGGCCATCAGCGGCGAGGAACGGCAGGTTCATGCCGCCGGCCGCACCGATTCCGGCGTCCACGCCAGTGGCATGGTCGCGCATGTGGATATCGATCGGCCGTTCACGCCCTTCAAGCTCGCCGAAGGCCTCAACGCCCGGCTGCGGCTTGCCGGCGCCAAAGCAGCAATTGTTGCAGCCCGCTTCGCGGCAGACGATTTCCACGCCCGCTTTTCGTGCATTGGCCGGGCCTATGAATATCGCATCCTGTGTCGACGAGCGCCGCTGACATTCGAGGAGGGCCTGGTCTGGCGGAGGCCGGCGCCGCTGGATATTGCCGCGATGCGGCACGCCGCCACCCACCTGATCGGACAGCATGACTTCACCACGTTTCGCGCAGCGCAATGCCAGGCCCTCTCCCCGGTCAAGACACTGGACGTTCTGGACATGGAAATGCGCGGCAATCAGGTGATCGTGCGTGCCGAGGCGCGCTCCTTCCTGCATCATCAGGTGCGCTCGATGGTGGGCTCGCTTGTCTGGGCCGGCGAAGGCCGCTGCACCCCGAATGACGTGAAATCGGCCCTGGAGGCGCGCAATCGCAGCGCGCTCCTTTTCAACGCCCCACCCGATGGCTTGTGGTTCATAGGTGCAAAATATCCCGAGAGTGTCGGATAACCTTACAATCGACCATTTCGCTTTTAGCCAAGTGACTGATTTCGTGCGTTTGCCTATCTGGCACGATTCATGCAGGGGTAGTGTGGGTCGCTCCGTTAACCAAAGAAGCAAGCGCATTGAACAGGAACATCATGGCCGAAAAGCCCAAAAGCGGTTTGCGAAATGTGGTTCTCGTCTGGGTCATTGGCTTGACCCTGGGCGTGGGTGCCGGCGCGGCGACCGCCCTGCTGCTGATGCCCTCTGCCAAGGGTGACCTGCCGAGCGGTGCCTCACTCGCCGACAAGCTCAAAATCGGCGGTTGAGCCCTGCCGGTTGAGCCCTAGCGGTCGAAGGGATTTTTCGCCGATCGCATCGTCAGGCGGATCGGCAAGCCCTGCAGATCCAGATCATCACGCAAGGTGTTCACCAGAAAGCGGCTGTAGCTTTCCGGCAGCAGATCCAGCCGGGTGCCAAACACGATGAAGCTCGGCGGTCGGTTGCGCGCCTGCGTGATGTAGCGCAGCTTGATGCGCTTGCCGCCGGGTGCCGGTGGCGGATTGCGTTCCTGGGCGCTTTCAAACCAGCGGTTGAGCGCCCCTGTTGAAACCCGCCGGCTCCAGCGTTCGCGCGTCTCGAAGGCCACCTGAACCATGGTGTCCAGCCCCTTGCCCGTCAGCGCAGACACCGTCAGCAGCGGCACGCCCTTCACTTGCGCCAGGCCTTCATCCAGCGCCTTGCGCACCCCGTTGAAAAGCCGGGACTGATCGGCTGCGGCGTCCCACTTGTTGAGCACCACCACCAGCGCCCGGCCTTCCTGCAACACCGCATCGGCAATGCGCAGATCCTGGCTTTCCAGCCCCAGCGTGGCATCCAGCAACAGCACTACCACTTCGGCGAAGTCCACCGCCCGCCGGGCGTCGGCCACCGCCATCTTCTCCAGCTTGTCCACCACCTTGGCGTGTCGGCGCATCCCGGCGGTGTCGATCAGCTTCACCTTGCGGCCCTGCCATTCCCAATCGATGGCAATGCTATCGCGCGTGATCCCCGCCTCCGGACCAACCAGCAGCCGGTCGGCTCCCACCAGTCGGTTGATCAGGGTCGACTTTCCGGCGTTGGGCCGGCCAACAATTGCCAGCTGCAACACCGCGTCGGGCGCCACATCAACGATGCCATCGCTGCTTTGCTGTGCATCAGGCTCAATCTTGTCCCTCGGCACCGGTAGATGCGGCTCCAGTGCCTCAAAAAGATCGGCAAGGCCTTCGCCATGCTCGGCCGACATGCCAACCGGATCGCCCAGCCCCAGTTCAAAGGCTTCAAACAGGCCGGCATCGCCCACCCGGCCTTCCACCTTGTTGGCCACCACGATGATCGGCAGCCGCGCTTCGGTTCGCAGCCAGCGGGCGAAATGCTTGTCCGCCTCGGTCAGCCCCTCGCGCGCATCGATCACGAACAGCGCAACCGTCGCCCCCTGCAAAGCCAGCGCGGACTGCTCGCGCATCCGCCCCGAAAGCGAGGCCGCCTCCGCTTCTTCGAGGCCCGCCGTATCAACCGCGGTAAACTCCAGGTCGAACAGCCGCGCCTTTCCCTCACGCCGGTCCCGCGTCACGCCCGGCTGGTCGTCCACCAGCGCAAGACGCTTGCCGACCAGCCGGTTGAAAAGTGTGGACTTGCCGACATTGGGGCGGCCAAGGATCACCACCTTGGGCAAATCGGTCATAGCCGTTGCGCGGTCTGACAAACGCTCATCGATAGGCCGCAATCTGCCCATTGTCGGTCAACACATAGAGCATGCCATTGGCCACCACGGGAGCAAGGTAGGCCGGCGCCGAAAGATCCGAACGCGACAGTTCCTCGCCACCCGTTGGCGACAGGGTCACCATGTCCTTTTCCGATGACACGACAAACAGGCGATCACCTGCCAGGATGGGGCCGAACCATTCGATGCCGCCGGTCTTTTTCTTGTCATTCTTCCAGCGCTTCAGCTGGTGCACCCAGCGAATCTTGCCATCAACCCGGGTCAGCGCCACCAGCTGCGCGTCAACCGTCAGGGCATAAACCCAGTCTCCCACGGGCCAAGGGGTTGAAACACCCGCGAAATCGCGCTCCCAGACGCGCTGGCCAGTGGAAAGCTCCAATGCTGCCATGCGGCCGCCATGACCAATGGCAAACACCCGGCCGCGATCGATCACCGGCGACGCCGCAATACCCGAAAGCGCGCCAAGCGCCGTTGTGCGGCCGGTACGGGCCAGTTGATCCTGCCAGACCGTGCGGCCATTTTCCACGCGCAGCGCAAACAGCTCGCCCGACGGGAAACCGGCGACAACCGTGTCAAGGGCTACAGCGGGAGAACCCGGCCCAAGGATCGACGCCGGCTCAACCGTCGCCGTTGCCTGCCAAAGCTGGGCACCGGTGGCTGCGTTCAACGCGGTCAGCTGGCTGTCCTGGCTGGTTACGAAGATCCGATCGCCCTCAACGCTGGGTGCCGCACGCAAAGGCGTTTTCATCTCCACGCGCCAGATCTGCGCGCCGGATGCGGCATCAAAGGCCGCCACCACGCCAAAGCCGGTGGTGGCAAAAACACGACCACCGCCAACGCTCACACCGCCGCCAAAGGCCGAAGTCGTGCCTTCGCCCTCCAGCTTGATGATCGCCTGCCAGAGCGGCCGGCCGCTGGTTGCATCAAAGGCCGAAATCCGCCCTTCGGTGTCCATCGCAAACAGACGGTTCTCGGATATGACCGGCGAGGCATTCAGCTTGCGCGTGGCATCCGATCCCTTGCCGATGGAAATCTGCCATACCCGCGCTGGCTGGGCAGACAGCGCCAGATGCCCTTTGGCTCCGGAGGCCGACCCGCCCGGCTGGCTCCACTCGGCATTGACCTGCTGCGGCGGCAGCACAATCTGCACGTCCTGCAATTCGGCTTCGGCCTGCACCTGCTTTTCGAAATCCAGCACGGAAACCCGCTCACCAAGCGTGCGCGGTTTCTTGTTGCCGCCCTTGAAAACGCCACAACCCGACAGCGCGAAAGCAACCGTCAGCATGGCAACGGAAATGGCGCGCGGGCGCGCGCGGCGCATCATTGTGCGGTCGCTTCGGTTGGCGCCGGAACCGGCCCACCGGCTGCCTGGGGCTTGTCACCAAGCTTCGTCACATCCTCGCCCAGCATGGCCGCCATCTGCTCGGCCCGACCACGCACGCTTTGCGGTGCCCGCATGTCACCCGCCAGGCGCAGGAAAATCGGCCCGGCCTTGTCCGGATTGCCGGCCTTGATATGCGCGAGCCCGGCCATTTCACCGGCCACCGGAAACCAGGGATTGTCACCATCCAGATAGGGCTGCAGCTGCTTCAGAAGATCGGCCGGGGCCATCTTGTCATAGTCCAGCCGCAGCTGGTTCATGCGTGCCGCATCGCGCAGCGGGCCGGCCACCTTCGCATCGTCGGCAACACTGCGAAACAGGCCGGCGGCCTTCTCGGCCTCGCCGGTGCGCACCGCGATCCCGGCCTGGGTCAGCAACGAAAGCGCACGGTAGCTTTCAGGCCCGGCTTTCACGACATCGGCCAAAATCGGCAGCGCCTCCGGCGTGCTGCCGCTTTCCACCTTGTCCAGCGCCTGGCTGAATTGCTCGCTGGTGGCTTCCACACGGCGCTTCTGCTCGGCCTGCCAATAAAGAAAGCCACCAAGCGCCGCCAAACCAACACCGATGGCCAGCACAACCCAGCGCCCATAGCGACGGGCAAGCTTGTTCACTTCGTCGCGGCGATATTCCTCATCCACTTCGCGGATAAAGGCGTCGTCGCGTGGATCGGTCGGGGCAGGGGGATTGGTCGCCAAGGGTCTTGTCCGAACTTATCGAGTGTCGCGGGTTGGCCCTCATACTAAGGCACAGGGCAAAGCGCAAAGGCTGATGGCTGCTTGCCGCCATCGGCCTTGCCGCTCGATGAACAGAACGGCCTCAACGGCGCTTTGCGGCGGTTCCGTAAAGCTCTGCGTCCGCCGGAAAGGTCCGCGCGCGAACCGCCTCGGCATAGCTTGCCGCCGCCGCCGACACATGGTCGGCCAGCGTATCGAACCGGCGCACAAAGCGCGGCACCCGTTCGAACATCCCCAGCATGTCATCCACCACCAGCACCTGCCCGTCGCAGGCCGGCGAGGCTCCGATCCCGATCGTGGCGCAGGAAACCGCTTCGGTGATCGATCGCGCCAACGGCTCCATCACACCCTCGATCACCATGGCAAACGCGCCGGCATCGGAAATGGCCTGCGCATCGGCCAGGATCTTCGCTGCTTCTTCCGGGCTTTTGCCGCGGGCACCGTAGCCGCCAAGAGCATTCACGGCCTGCGGGGTCAGCCCGACATGGCCAACCACCGGGATCCCGCGCCTCACCAGAAAGGCAACAGTGGGCGCCAGCACCTCGCCACCTTCCAGCTTTACCGCCGCCGCCCCGGTTTCCCGCAGCACCCTTGCCGCCGTCGCAAACGCCTGCTCAGGCGACGCTTCATAGGTTCCAAACGGCAGATCCACCACAACCACCGAGTGATAGCTGCCGCGCACCACGGCAGCACCGTGCGCCAGCATCATGTCGAGCGTCACCTTCACGGTGGTATCCAGCCCGTAGATCACCTGCCCAAGGCTGTCGCCCACCAGCAGCATGTCGCAATGCCGGTCCAGCAGCTGCGCCATCCGCGCCGTGTAAGCGGTGAGCATCACAACCGGCTCGGCGGTAACGCCCGCCACCTTGCGTGCGGCGATTGCCGGCACGGTCAGGCGCCGCACCGGCTCCGGCACCGGGTGCGCGCGCGAGGTGGCAGTATCGAGGGTGAAGGTGGTAGACATGGCGGCAATCCTGCTGGCGGGTCAGTCGTCGGCGCGCGGGATGGCTTGTTCGGCAGCATCTTCCGCTTGCTGGCGGCGCTCCCGCGCCTCATCCTCGGCCTTTTCGCGCGCCTTGCGTTCCTGTTTCAGCGCATCCTTGCGGTCCTTCTCGGCCTTTTCCTCGGCCTTCCGCAGGGCGCGGCCGCGATCCTCGTCCGCTTCCTTCTGCGTCGTGGTGGCGGCATCGATGCCGGTCTCCACCGCCTTTCCGGCCAGTTTCACTGGCGCTGCCACGATCGCCACCGCTGTGGCGGCCACGCAAGCCGACACTGTGGCCCCGGCCGCCAGCGCCAACAGCAGGGTAGCAGTCCGGCTCATTGCGGCTGCCCTGCATCGACTGGCGTTTCGTCGCGACGATCATCGACATCCACCGAAGAAGAGGACAGCGCGCCCGCTGCGGCTCCTGCAACGCCAACCGCGGCGCGCGCCGGCAAAGTCGCCGATTGCACGGCGCCGGCAGCAACCGCAGGGCCCACGGCAGACCCCACCCTCGCGGTCGCGCGGACCGGCGCGGTCACCACGTCCTTGGTGCTCGTGCTGGCACAAGCAGCACAGGCCAGCGCGCTGGCAAACAGAGCCGTGCGGATCATGACGCTTCCCGATTCAGCGGCCCGGGATTTTCCACCACCGGCTCCACGCCGCTGGCGCGCACAATCGCCAGCACATTGCGCGAGGTGCCGCATTGCGGATTGTGATAGATCACGATCATCGAGCTTCGGCCTCAGCTATCTGCACCCCGTGCGGGCCGCGCATAGTCTTTGGCGGCATTTTCTCCAAGCGGTTCATCGTGCGGGCTGCATCTGATCTGCCAGTGCCTCAGCATAGATATCCGGCTTGAAGCCCACCAGCAGCAATTGCCCGCCCTGCAGCACCGGGCGCCGGATCAGGCTTGGATGGGCGAGCATCAGCGCAATCGCCCGCGCTTCATCCAGATCGGCCTGTTCAGCGGGTGCCAGCTTGCGAAAGGTGGTGCCGGCTCGGTTCAGCAAAGCCTGCCAGCCCACTTCGCCCACCCAGCCGCGCAACCGCCCGTCATCGATCCCTGCCTTCTTATAGTCATGAAAGTCATGGGCGATGCCCGCGTCGCGCAACCAGAGGCGCGCCTTTTTCACGGTATCGCAATTGACAATGCCGAAAAGGGTCAAGGCCATGTCCGGCTCCTGGAAGGTCAATCGCCGGAGCATTGGCCTGCGGCGGGAAACAATGCCACCCCAAGCTGGCCCATTTGCGGCGAACCGTTGCGTCGGATAGGATTGCTGCGGAAGTTTGCACCGGAAGCGGACGCACCATTCGGGAGGGAGACGAAAGATGCCCTATGTGGATGGCTATGTCCTCGCCGTTCCCACCGCCAGCAAGGCGGCCTACCGCGTCCACGCGGAAACATCCCTGCCGTTGCTGCGCGAATTCGGCGCGCTCGCGCTGGTCGAATGCTGGGGGGACGACGTGCCCGACGGCACCCTCACCAGCCTGCCGATGGCGGTGAAAAAGCAGCCGGATGAAACCGTGGTGTTTTCCTGGATCACCTGGCCCGACAAGGCCACCCGCGACACCGCGTGGGCGAAAATGATGGAAGATCCCCGCATGCAGGCGATGGGCGAACCGCCTTTTGATCGCAAACGCATGATCTTCGGCGGCTTCGAGGTGCTGCTGAGCGCGTGAGATGGGCATGTCCGGGGCTCTCTGCCCGGATCAAGACTCCCGGAACGGAACCAGAATGCAAAACACACCGGCAAAGGCCAACCTGGCACCGCAACCTGATGATTGGGCCGGCGAGATGGGCGCGCGCTGGCTTGCCAACATCGATCGCTTCGAATCGATGATTGCATCCATCGGTGCCGCCCTGTTGTCGCGCGCGGCATACCAGCCGGGTGAAAGGGTCGTGGATATCGGCTGCGGCGGCGGGGCCACCAGCCTTGCCATCGCAAACCGGGTTGGTCCGGCCGGCTCCGTGCTGGGCATCGACATTTCGCCGGACCTCACAAGCAAGGCAACACAGCGTGCCATTGCCGCACAGGTGGAAAACGCGCGCTTTGTGTGCGCCGATGCAGCAACATATCAGCCTTCAGAACCGTTCGATCGCCTGTTTTCCCGGTTCGGCAGCATGTTTTTCGAACAGCCAGGCAAGGCGTTCGCCAATTTGCATGCCATGCTCAAGCCCGGTGGGCGCATCGATCTGGCGGTCTGGGGGCCGCCACGGGACAATCTGTGGATGATGGAGATGATGGGCGTGCTGCGGCAGCAGATCGAAGTTCCCGCCGCCATTCCCCGCGCGCCAGGACCCTTCGCATTCGAGGATACCGACTATCTGCAGGCCATCCTCGCGGAAGGCGGTTTCAGCGACATGTCGGTCGAGCCGCTCGCCCGCTCGCAGCCTGTCGGCGGCGAAGGCGCAACGGCTGAAGATGCTGTTCGCTTCGCTATGTCGTCACTTGCGGCCGGCCGCTTGCTGCAGGACTCCCCGCCAACGCTACGGCAGCGGGTCGAGGCAGACCTTTTGCAGCTCTTCACACGGCACTATCGGCAGGGCGAGGGAGTCATGATGGCAAGCAAGGTGTGGCTCGTCACGGCGCTCGCGTAAGGCTGCCTCGGCACCCCTCGCCATGTGGCAGTCGCGATGGCCAGAGGCCGTTCAGCCAGGCCGGACGATCCGCACAAGCTTGTGACGCGCGGTCTCGCCTTTCAGGATCGTCAAGGCGGAGCGTGGACAATCCAGCGCCCTTGCCAACAGGTCCAGCACCGCTTCATTGGCCTTGCCCTTTTCGGGTGTCGCCGTGGTGCGCACCGAAAGCACAGGCGCTTGCCCCGCTTCGGGCAGCTGGATTCCGGCACTGCGGGCATTGGGCGTGGCGTGCACCGCAAGGCACCCCTTGGCATCCACCAGCGCCAGGATCGCCGTTGCCGGTGGCATGCTGGTCGGAGTGCGTGCCAAAAAAGTCCCCCGGCTTTGGGTAGGCATCCCGCTCCAGATGGCGCCAGCGCTGCTCTGCAACAAACACCAATTCAGCACGGTCCGCAAGTTGCCCGCCGATATCGATCCGGCCACCGTCGATCTGGTGATAACGCTGTGCGCCGAAGAAGTCTGCCCGGTGCTGCCCGGCCGCGTGCAGCGTCGGCGGCCGATTGCTCCTCCCGCGCTAAAGGATTGCCGCAATCTGCCCGATGAGCGGCCGATCCGCGGGCGGCATATCCAGCTTGAACAAATCGTTGATCCGCACCCATTGCAGGCGCTGGCCTTCCCTGGCGTGCGGCACGCCGCGCCATTTGCGGATGGCAAAGCCCAGCAGCAACAGGTGAAAGCGCGCATAGGGATGGCTGGCAAAGCCGCATGGCGCAAGGCAGCTGGTGGCCGTTTCCAAACCAAGTTCCTCGCGCAGTTCGCGCACCAGCGCGGCTTCCGGCGATTCAAGCGGCTCCAGCTTGCCGCCGGGAAACTCCCACAAGCCCGCCATGTCCTTGCCGGCCGGGCGATCTGCCACCAGCACCCGCCCATCCGCATCAACCAATATGGCGCAGGCAACGGTCACGATCGGCATGTCCCGAAGCGCAACGCCGCCGGGGCAATCCAGCCCGCTCAACCGACGATCAGCTTCAACCGCTCGCCCGGCACGAGCGCCCGGTTGCCGATGCCGTTCAGCGCCAGAAAACTCTCTTCGCGATTGTAGGGCGCCGCCATGCGACCGGCGAACGCCCGCACCGTATCGCCCTTGCGCACAGTCACCACTTCGATCCTGCGGCCACGGCCCGCTTCCGCCAGTTCCTGCGGTGTCAGCTTGCGGAAGGATCGCAGCAGCCCGTCGAACTGCCCGCCGCGCCCGCCCGGCGCCTGCGTCAGGATCACATAGATCTGATTGCCCGTCCCGCGGATCGCCGTTACCCCCACATCCATCGGGCGGCCATTGCTGCTCAGTCGGGTGGTGCTGATTGCGGCATCAAAGCCGTTCAACCGCGTTTCGTCATAGCTCACCTGTGGTTGCCGGCCCTGGGTCACTTGCGACCAGACCTGCGACACCACCGGCTCCAAAGGCTGTCCGGGTTTTGCCGGCACGCCCTGAAACTGGAAGCGAGACCCGTCCGGCCCCTGTCCCACAACCGCTTGCGGCGAGTTCTGCAGCCAGAAGCCCGGTGGCGCATCGAAACCGAAGTTCAGCCCGGCATGGCGGAAGGTCGGGCCGGAAATAATGCCCTGATCCGCCGAATCTCCGAAGGTCATGCCGGAAAGTGCCGCAAGATAGGGATCGCGATTGGTCTTTCCGCCCGCCGGCATGGTCGCCGCCTGCTGCCGTACCCGCCGGATGCGATCAGCCGTTACCGGGTGCGACGAAAAGATGCTCTGCAGCCCGCCGCGCTCGATCGCAGCCTTGCCCTCCACGGCGGACACCCGCTCCAGCGCTTCCAGCATCGAGGCCGCAGCACGCGGATCATAGCCCGCCTGCACCGAGTAGCGCAGGCCGCGCGTGTCGGCATCATCCTCCTGCCCACGCGAATAACCGCTCACCAGCGCCGCACTGCCATAGTTCACGATCTGCGCGGCATTGCTTCCGCCAAAGATCGCCGCCCCCAGCGTTGCAAGCGCACCGGCCGTCGCGCGCCCCTGCCGCTTGGCAGAATGCCGCCCGGCCACATGCCCGGCCTCGTGCCCCAGCACCGATGCCAGCTCGGCCTCGGTGTTGATCATCGCCAGAAGCCCGCGCGTGATATAAAGATAGCCACCCGGCGTCGCCATCGCATTGGGCACGGGCGAGTTCAGCACGGTGATCGTCCAGTCCTGTGGCTGCGACCCCGGCACCGAACCCAGCGCCACCCGCAGCCCCACACTGCGCACATAATCCGCAAGCGGCCCGTCCACCTTGCCGCCAAACTGGGCCACGATCTGCTTGTAGCCTTCCGCCCCCTGCGCCCGGTCGGATCGGGACAGGCCAGACAGGGTCTGTTGCTGTGACTGTGCCGCCGGCGAGGCCAGCAGCAGGGCGATGCCCGCAAGGGCTGCAAAGCGCCGCATCAGGCGGCCTGCGAAAATGCCAGAAAGCGGGCGCGGCGGCCGGCCTTCAGGGCATCTGCCGTTTCCCCCTGCATCCCGTCCAGCGCCCGCGCGATCGCATCCCCAAGGGTCTGCATCGCCAGCGCCGGCGCCCGATGCGCACCGCCCACCGGCTCCGCCACCACCTCGTCGATCACCCCCAGCTTGAAAAGATCCCCCGCCGTAATTCGCATCGCTTCCGCTGCCTCCGCCGCTTTCCCGGAATCGCGCCACAGAATCGAAGCGCATCCTTCCGGTGAAATCACCGCATAGACCGCATGTTCCAGCATCAGCACCCGATTGGCGGCCGCCAATCCCAATGCCCCGCCCGACATGCCCTCGCCGATGATCGCAGACACCACCGGAACCTTGGCCTGCAAGCACGCCTCGGTCGCCCGCGCGATGGCTTCCGCCTGCCCGCGTTCTTCCGCGCCGATGCCGGGAAAGGCGCCCGGCGTATCAACAATCGTCACCACCGGCAGCCCCAGCCGGCTGGCAAGCTCCACCAGCCGCGCCGCCTTGCGATAGCCTTCCGGCAGCGCCATGCCGAAGTTTCGCGCCACCCGGCTCGCGGTATCATGCCCCTTTTCCTGGCCGATCAGCATCACCGGATTGCCGCGAAACCGCGCCGGCCCGCCGATGATGGCCGGATCCTCGCCAAAGGCCCGGTCGCCGGCCAGCGGGGTGAATTCCGTGAACTGGCTTTCCACGATAGCCAGGAAGCGTGGCCGTGTCGGATGCCGCGCCACCAGCGTCTTCTGCCAGGGCGTCAGCCCGCTATAGATTTTTGCCAGCAACCCGTCGCGCTTCGCCTCGGCGCGAGCGCGCTCGGCCTCCTGATGCGCGTTGCCGGCAAGCGCGGCGATCTCGGCATCCAGTGCCGCAACGGGTTTTTCGAATTCCAGAGCCAGTACCATAGGCTATCAGTTGGTCAGCGGCGGCGATAAATCAAGCGCCACACATCATGCCCCAGCACGCGCGCCTTCTGCGCAAAGCGTGTATCGGGCCAATCTTCGGGCACAATCTCCCAATCCGCCGCCGATTCGGCGGTCCAGGCAAAGTCCTGCATCCGCTGCATCACCACCAGCGTATGCCGCATGTAAAGCGGGTGGTCGGTCGCAATGCGCAGTTCGCCGCCCGGCTTCAGCTTCGCCGCCACCAGCCCGATCGGCCCGGCATTCACGAATCGCCGCTTGGCATGCCGCGCCTTCGGCCAGGGGTCGGGATGCAACAGCCAAACGGTAGACAGGCTGGCATCCGGCAGTCGCTCCAGCACCTCCAGCGCATCGCCGCGATGCACGCGCACATTGGCCAGCGCCCGATCCTCCACCTCCGCCAGCAGCCCGGCAACGCCGTTAAGATAGGGTTCGGCACCGATGAAGCCCCAATCCGGCCGCCGCGCCGCCTGAAAGGCCAGATGCTCGCCCTTGCCGAAACCGATTTCCAGCCCGAGCGGCCGCGCCACGCCAAACAGCCGTTCTGCGGTAAGACCGCCATCGATCGGCACCTCCAGCTTCGGCAACAGAGTATCCACCAGCCCCTGCGCCCGCTCGCGCAACGGATGCCCCTGGCTGCGCCCATAGAGCCTGCGAATGTCCAGCGGATCGGTCATACATTGTGCGCTAGCAGATCGACGCTCCCGCAAAAAGCGCAGGCGTCAAACGCGGCGCAGGGCGTTACGGTGCAGGCAATGAGGGAGTGAACCATGGCCGACCGCGATCCACATGCACCACCGCTTGCGCATTGTCCGGGGGATGATGTGCTTGCCATCTGGGCGCGCGACAATCCCCCCGTTCCCGATATCTACAAGGCCGAAAGCTTCACCGATCTTGGCCCCACCTCCATCGAGGCATCGCGTTACACCTCGGCCGAATTCTTCCAGGCCGAAGTCGATCATATGTGGCCGCGC
>JAIMJL010000131.1 GCA_020693225.1 Sandarakinorhabdus sp.
ACTTAGGCCGGAGACATTTCTCAATCGGCCCTGCAACCAAAAGTTCCGATAACAAACATTATGTTAAACAAAAACAATGATTTAAGCTAATTTTGGTCGGTTACGGTGAGCCCAATCGTGCGCGGGCGCGAGCCATTCTTGCCGCACGGGCCGGCACCTCGCAGACAGCCAGAAGCCATTCGCAGGCGCCGTCGGTTTGCCGCCAAGCGTCGCCGGCATGGTGAACATAGAATACCGCCTCGTCGAGACCGCCCATCGAGAGGTAGCCGCTGTCTTTCCAGACGATGCTCGACGTGGCGGCGAGGAGAAAGGGGATGTGCTCATTGGCCTCGAACGCCGCCAACGCCGCGGTCGCTGCGCCCTTGTTGCCCGCCTCGAACGCAAGCAGCGCGCGTGTGTATTGCAAGATGGGTCCGTCGTCTTCGCGATACGACTTCAGGAGAGCTCGCAGCGCCCGGCGGTCTCGCCGCTGAAGCAGCTCGAACGCCAACAGATAGCGCACGCCGAGATTGTCGCCCGGACACAGGCGCAGCATTTCATTCCAATGATCAATCGCTTCGTCCGACTTGCCAGCTTGTAGCATCTCGTCCGCCAGGCCTGCCCGCGCGCGCATGTACGGCCGCGTTTCCAGATGCCCCCAGAATTCCCCCTCCATTGCCGCAAACCGCTGCGGACCCAATGCGAGTTCCGCCGCCACCATGCCGCGCGCGAACAGCGCTGCTGCGTGTTCGGGCATGATCCCAGCCAGGATGTTAAAGGCGTCGCCACATAGGGGCGATTGGTCAAGCGCAGCTAACGCCAGTCGGTACTGTTCGACGATGTCCTGTGCTTCCCAGGCGTCATAGATGATTTGCTGGGCGGCATCGGTGGCGAGATCGGCTGCTTCGACGCCCACTCTGGCGAGCCAGGTCTGCATGAATTCGACATCTGGAACAGCTGCCAGCCCGGCTCCTTTTGCTGCCTTGCGTCCCATCATCCCCTCTCCTGTGATGACCGGTTTCCTGCGCCGGTTCTGGCAGCGAGCGACCGCCTAGCTGATATCCGGCAAATGCGATGCAACGTCCATCTTCTCATGCAGCACGCGCACGACGTCGATCGCCCCGGCAATTTGGCGAAAGAAAATCAGATGCGCGCCAGCGCGATGCCGCCGGTATCCG
>JAIMJL010000109.1 GCA_020693225.1 Sandarakinorhabdus sp.
GACAGATCGTCATAGACGATGACGGCGTGCATGCCATTGTCGCGGAAGAATTCGCCCATGGTGCAGCCAGTGTAGGGCGCGAGGAATTGCAGCGGGGCAGGCTCGGACGCGGTGGCGGCGACGACGATGGAATATTCCATGGCGCCATTTTCTTCCAGCGCGCGGACGATCTGGGCGACCGTTGAACGCTTCTGTCCGACGGCGACGTAGATGCAATAGAGCTTCTTCGATTCGTCGTCGCCGGCGTTGGCGGTTTTCTGATTGATGAAGGTGTCGATGGCGATTGCCGTCTTGCCGGTCTGCCGGTCGCCGATGATCAGCTCGCGCTGGCCGCGGCCGACGGGAACGAGGGCATCGAGCGCCTTCAGGCCGGTTTGCATCGGCTCGTGCACCGATTGCCGCGGGATGATGCCCGGCGCCTTCACTTCGACGCGGCGGCGCTCGGTGGAATCGATCGGACCCTTGCCATCGATCGGGTTGCCGAGCGCATCGACCACGCGGCCGAGCAGGCCGCGGCCGACCGGCACATCGACGATGGTGCCAGTGCGCTTGACGGTGTCGCCTTCCTTGATGGCGGTGTCCGCCCCGAAGATCACGACGCCGACATTGTCGGCTTCGAGGTTCAGCGCCATGCCCTTGATGCCGCCGGGGAACTCGACCATTTCACCGGCCTGCACCTTGTCCAGGCCGTGCACACGGGCGATACCATCGCCGACCGAAAGCACTTGCCCGACTTCGGAGACTTCGGCTTCGGTGCCGAAATTGGCGATCTGGTCGCGGATGACGCGGGAAATTTCCGCGGCGCGAATGTCCATTATGCGTGACCTTTCATGTGCTGACCCAGCTTTTCGAGGCGGGTTCTGACGCTTGAATCGATTTGTTCGGAGCCGATGCGCACCACGAGCCCGCCAAGGATGGCCGGATCGACAATGGCATCGATTTGAGTGGTCTGGCCGGTGCGGGCCTTCAGCTTGGCTTGCAGCGCCTTGACCTGCGCCGCCGTGAGCTTTTGCGCCGAGGTGACCTGCGCGGTGAGCGTGCCGGTGTGGGCTGCGGTCATCGCGGAAAAGGCGCGGATGATGGCGGGGATCTCTTTCAGGCGGCCGTTCTGGGCCACCACGCCCAGGAAATTCGCAACCAGAGACGGCAACTGCAATTCGGCGGCGATTTTGGCAACGACGCCGGCTGCGACATCGCGGCGAACCTGCGGCGCGGTGGTCAATGCGCGGAAATCATCCGATTCGGCGATCGCCTGCTGCACCGTCGCCAGCGCCGTGGCGGTTTCATTCAGTGTCTTCTGCTCGGTGGCAAGGCCGAACAGCGCGGCCGCATAGCGTCCGGGCAAGCCTGCCGCCGAAATCGAACCAGCAAGTGTCTGTTCGTCCACCAAATGCCACTTTCTTTCGCCCGCCAGCCACGGGGCATCCTGAAAACTCGAAGCCGACACCCTTGGGGCGCACAGCATCACCTGCACAGCCTGATTGGAATCGGGAAGCACACCGGAGGCGCGAAAGGGCCCCGCTGACTTGCGGCGTGCGCCTAGCATGGCCTCCCGAAAGTCGCAAGCACCCGGGCGCATGGGGCGTCGCGGAGCTCGATAGTGTCGGGAATGTTTACACCATTAACCTTTGGCCTTTTCCTGCCTTCAATGATTGCAGGTAGTTGCGCCTCAATTCGGCTTGGCACGATGCTTGCATGTCCGTTTGCACAGCTCTGCGGTCGGCGGGGCATGCCTTGGAGGTACATGTTTGATGAAATCCTATATTCTTACAGCCGCGCTTGCGCTGACATTCGGCGGATCATCGGCGGGCGCCGTTACCGTTGCCTGGGCGGATTGGACGTCGGCGTCGGCCGGCACGGCTCTCGCCACTATCGCCGCTCCCTCCGGGGCAATCGGCGTGACCTACACCGGCGGCTACAGCTTTGTTCAGACGGCGGGCGGCACCGCTTACTGGAACACCGGTGATTACAACGGCGCCATCAACAAGCCGCCGGGCATCGACATTGTTGCATTGAGCGCCGGTGGTGCCAAGCTCATCACCTTCGACAAGGCGGTCAAGGATCCCTATCTGGCGCTGATGAGCTGGAACAGCAACACGGTGCTGTTCTCGGCGCCGTTCGAGCTGATCAGCAATGGACGCGGATACTGGGGCACCGGCACTCCTGTTATCAACGGGACCAGCACCGGCTTCACTGGCTCCGGCGAGGTGCACGCCATCATCCGCTTCAACGGCACCTTCACCGCGATCGGCTTCACCGACACCAGCGAAAACTGGCATGGCTTCACGGTTGGCGTGGAAGATGTGGCAAACCCGGTTCCGGAGCCCGCAACCTGGGCCCTGATGATCGCCGGCTTCGGCCTGGTGGGCGTTGCGATGCGGCGGCGGGCTGCCCTGGCGGCATAACTGCCATAGGAAAAAAGCATGGGCCGGGCGCACAGGCTGTGCGCCCGGCCCTTATCTTTTGCGCTTCAGCACCAGATAGGCGGCCCCTTCTCCGCCGTGACGGGGGTGTGCGCGGCGAACGGCGGCGATTCGGCTGGAAAGCCCCTGTTCGCCCAGCCAGCGCGGCAGGCTGACACGGATGGCTCCGCGACGGTCTCCGCCGCCCAGGCCCGGTACAAGATCTGCGGGCGCAGGCCCGGGCATGCGGCCCTTGCCGGTAATCACAAGCAATACCCGATGACCCATCGCATCCGCCTGAGAGACGCGTGCGTAGAGCGCCGAGCGCGCGGCATCGAGGGTCAGCCCGTGCAGATCGATCACCAGGTCGGGCTGCAGCTTGCCGCTGGCGATTCGCCGGTCCCAGCTGCGATCGAGCGTTTCGCCCGCTGGAAGCGCGGGGGTGGCGGCAGGGTTTGGCCGGGGGGCCGCGACCTTCGATGGCCCGACATGCGCGCGGGGAACGGTCTTGACGGGGGCGGCAACGGGGGTTGCGGCAGGCACCGGCAAGGATTTTTGCGGATGCAGCGGAACCACCGTTTCGACCACCCTCGCCCACAAGGCGGCCTCGTCGGAGGCCAGTCTGCGGGTCATTGCGGCAGGCGCGCGGCCGCCGCTTTCGGCAGCAGCAGCAGCATTTCAAGCGGAGCGGCAAGGCCGGACGCCGTCGCGCGCGCCTTTGCTCCTGCCCCCCAGAAGATATCGATGCGGTTCGGCCCGCGAATGGCACCGCCGGTGTCTGAAGCGATCAGCAGCTTTTCGGTTGGTTGGCCATCGATCGCCAGCCGGGCGAGAATCGGCGCGCCGAGCGGCAGCGTTGCCGGATCGGCGGCGGCATTGGCCTCGGCCAGCAGCGGCACGCCAAGCGAGCCGATCGGTCCGTCCAGCTTCGGGTCCAGCAGGCGGAAGAACACATAGCTGGGATTTTCCCGCATCAACGCCCGGCCTTCCGCGGGATGGCTACGGATCCAGGCGATAATCTCTTCCATGCCGGCCTTTTGCAGGATGCCGCGCTGGCGCAGCAGGCGGCCGATGGCAACATAGGGATGGCCATTCTGCCCCGCATAGCCAATGCGAAGCACCTCGCCATCGGGCAGTCGCAGGCGGCCGGAGCCTTGGATGTGCAGGAAAAACAGCTCCACCGGATCATCGGCATAGGCGAGTTCGAGGCCGCGACCGGCGAGCGCACCATCCTCGATACTGGCGCGGGTGTGAAAGGGCACAAAGCTTTTGCCGGTCCAGCGGCCACGGATTTTGCGATCCTTGAGATCATCGGCAAATGGCGAGAGATCGATTTCGGCGAGATCATCGGGCTTCGCATAAATCGCGGCGGAGCCGGCCCTGGCGCTGCGGGTGCCGGTCAGCTCCGGCTCGAAATAGCCGGTGGCGAGGCCTTTGCCATCGCCCAGACGAACGGCAGCGAAATGGCGCGCGAAAAAGGCTATCGGATCGCGCTCCCGATCTTCGCAGGCCGGCTTCCAATCATCGGGGCGGGTGAGGCCGGAGCGGTCCGTCCGCCGCAGCAAGGCCGGGCAGGCGCGGGTGAACGCTTCGCGTGCGGCGGCGGTGGCCGGCAAGGGCTGTGCAAGCTGCACGCGCTTGGCAGAGACCTCAGATACTGCTGCCGGCGGCGTCGCGACGACGGCACTTGATACAGGCGGCGATGGCATTTGCCCCGCACAGCCTGCCAGCGCCAATGCCAGCACTGCGAGGCTGCCAAGCCGCACGGCCTGCATTGCCTTTGGATTCAGGACCTTTGGATTCAGGCGTCTTCGTCGGTT
>JAIMJL010000027.1 GCA_020693225.1 Sandarakinorhabdus sp.
TTTGAAATCTTGCCAAGGTTGAAGTCGAGGGTTCGAATCCCTTCGCCCGCTCCAGTTTTGATCCACTTGCACGAAGATCTGCTGGCCGCGACACGTCGGCCCACCTCAGTGTTGCGCACTGGGGCTCTCCGGTGCAGGTCCTATATCAAGCCCCGCATCAGCCACGGATCTTCTGCTGCCGGCATCGGAGTGGTTGCGGCCTTGCCGTTGCTGCTGGCCCCCAGCGTTGTGAAGGCTTCGTGCTGCGACAGGAAAATCTTCCCGCTTAGCGTTTCCAGAAAATGGCTGTGGGCCAGCCGGTCCATGACCGGGCCTTTCACTTCGGAAAGGTGCGTTGCAACGCCGGCTTCCGACAGGCGATGGACAATGGCTTCCAGGCTTTCCAGACCCGACGAATCGATCGCGTTGACCGCCGAGGCCATCAGAATGAGGTGCCGCACCTCCGGCCGTTCGGCAATCTGCTTCAACACATAATCCTCGAGCCAGCGGGCATTGAGATAGGTGAGGCTTTCGTCGATCCGGATCGTCAGGATTGCCGGATCGGTGATCACCTTGTGACGGGCGATATTGCGATAATGGCCGGTGCCAGGCACTTCACCCACGATCGCTGCGTGCGGCCGGGAAGCCCGCCACAGATACAGCGCCAGCGTCATGACCACGCCGGAGATCACACCGGCCTCCACGCCAATGGCCAGCGTGAGCAGCACGGTCGCCGCCCAGCCGGCGAAATCGGCGCGTGAATAGGCCCAGAGCATGCGCGGCGTCTTCAAATCGAGTAGGCTGAGCACGGCGACAATGATGGTGGCCGCCAGCACCGCTTTCGGCAGTGGCGCCAGAAAGGGGGTGAGATAGAGGGTGGCGATCAGGATGCCGACCGCGGTGAAGGCGCCGGCCGCAGGCGTTTGGGCTCCAGCGTCAAAATTGACCACAGAGCGCGCAAATCCCCCCGTGACCGGGAAGCCGCCGGAAAAGGCGCCCGCCAGATTCGATGCCCCCAGCGCGGTCAACTCCTGATCGGGCATGATCCGCTGGCGCCGCTTTGCTGCCAGCGTCTGCGCAACCGACACCGATTCCACGAAGCCGATCAGCGAAATGAGAAAGGCCGGGACTACGAGCTTTGCCAGCAGATCTGGATCAAACGACGGGACGACAAAGGGTGGCAATCCGCTGGGAATGGCCCCCACCGTGCGCACACCTCGTGCTTCGAGGCCCAGCTGCACCACGGCCAGGATAGCAATCAGCACGGCTAGCGCCGGCCCGGCCTTGGCCAGCAGATCCGCCCCGCGTGGCGGCAATCCTGCCTTCTGCAGCAGCGGCTTCAGCCCTTTGCGCACCCAGAACAGAAATCCGAGCGAGATGCCCCCGATCAGCAGTGTTGGCAGGTTGATATGGCCGGCTGAGGCAGCGAGGCCGCGCACCATGCCGACCATTGTCTCGCCCTCGGCATCGACCCCCAGCAGATGCTTTAACTGGCTGGTGGCGATCAGAACCGCGCTGGCCGAAATGAACGCCGATACCACCGGATGCGACAGCAGATTGGCAAGGAACCCAAGCCGAAGAACACCCATCACCACCAGCATCAGGCCAGACAAGAACCCCAGCGCCAACGCGGCTTCGATGAAGGCCGGTGTGCCGGGCGCAGCGATTGTCCCGGCCGCGGCCGCCGTCATCAGTGAAATTACCGCCACCGGCCCCACCGCGAGCGTCCGGCTGGTGCCGAATACGGCATAGGCCAACAGCGGCATGATCGAGGCATAGAGCCCATATTGCGCCGGCAATCCTGCCAGCAGCGCATATGCGAGGCTCTGCGGGATCAGCATGACGGTGACGATCACCGCAGCCACCAGGTCACTGGTCAGCGTGTCACGATCATAGCGGCTGCCCCAGTCCAATATGGGCAGATAGCGCGCAAGCGGTGTCACGCGGCGTCGCGGTGCTGCGGCTGCGCCATCCACTCACGCCCTTTCAGCATCCCGTTCCAATAGATCCAGGGAAGGGCCTCGGCCTTCAGAAGCCATGAAAGCCTTTGCGGCTTGGTTGCCTCGATAATCCAGCTTGGAAAGCTTGGCAGCAGCTTGCCGCCATAGCCGAACTCGGCCAGCAAGATCTTGCCTCGCTCCACGGTCAGCGGGCAGGAGCCATAGCCATCATAGGTGGCGGTGGGTGTTTTTCCGGCCAGCACTGCCAGCAGGTTCTCCGCCACCACCGGCGCCTGCTTGCGCGCAGCTGCCATAGTCTTGGCGTTGGGCGTCGATCCGCCGTCACCCAGGCCGAAGATATTGCCGTAGCGCACATGTTGCAGTGTGGCCTGGTCGATGTCGGTATAGCCCGCCGCATTGGCCAGCGCGCTGTTCGCAAGAAAGGCCGGTGCCTTCTGCGGTGGTGTCACATGGATCATGTCGAACGCTTTGGTAACTTCGCCCGCCTTCTCGCGGAAGGTGGCAGTGCGATCTGGGCCATTCACGGCGATCAGGGTGGATTCGAACTGCAAGTCGATCCCATAGCGATGAACATACTCCATCAGCGGCGGGACGAATTCCTGCACCCCGAACAAGACCGCTCCGGCAGTGTGAAACGCAACGTCTATGCCGGGGAGTGCACCGCTGCCCCGCCAATAGTCGCAGGACAGATACATCGCCTTCTGCGGCGCTCCGGCGCATTTGATCGGCATTGGTGGCTGGGTGAACAACGCCGTCCCGCCCTTCAAGGCCTGCACCAGCTTCCAGGCGTAGGGCGCAGTCTGGTAACTGTAGTTGGACGTGACGCCATTCTTGCCCAGCGTTTCGGGCAGGCCATCGATTGCCGCCCAGTCGAGCGCGATGCCAGGGGCTACGACCAGTGCACGATAGCCAATACTGGCGCCGTCCTCCAGCGTGACCTGATTGCGTTCCGGCTCAAAGCTGGCCGCCGCGCTGCGGATCCAGCGCACGCCGGCCGGGATCACATGCATTTCCGCCCTGCGGGTTTCCGCCACATCGAACACCCCGCCGCCCACCATGGTCCATCCCGGCTGATAGTCGTGCGTCGCGCGCGGTTCGATTACCACGATGTCCAGCGCGCGGTTGCGCGCCAGCAGCGATGCGGCGGTGGCGAGGCCGGCAGATCCACCCCCCACGATCACCACATCCGCACTTGCGGCTCGCGGTATTTCCGGCGCAACCGCGCCAGCCTCAAGCCGCGGGCGCAGCGCAGACAGATCATAGCCCGCTGCTTTTGCTGCATCGACTATCGTCGATGCAGGCAGCGCACCGGCGTTTGCCAGTGCCCACAAAGTCGCTGATCGGGTACCCGTTCGACAATAGGCCAGGACCGGCCCATCGCTTCGCAACAGCGCATCCGCCATCAACGCCACATCTTCGTCGCTGATCTTGCCCGACACCACCGGCACATGCGCGAACTGCATGCCATGTTGCACCACCAATCCCGCCATCGCGGCAGCGGTCATCTGCCCCGGCTCCTCCGCATCCGGTCGATTGCAGATGATAGTGCGAAATCCTGCGCGCGCCGCGTGCGCAACATCCGCCTCGCTCAGTTGCGGACTGACAGCAAACGCGGGGGACAGGGATTTCAGGGACATGGCAGCATCCTTCAGCGCAGCAGCGAGATCAGCGACCCTTAGGCCGAGTGGAAATTCCGAAGGGCAGGTAGGCCGGGCAGGTTGACGTCAGGCTTGTAGCGAGCAGAACAAGCGCCACGACACCCAGCACGATCGCCAGCGTGCCGCTGACAAGGCCCGTCGCATAGGCAATCGCGATTGCAGCCGCGCCGGCCAGGCGGATGATGCGGTCGAGTGAACCGATATTCTTCATGCGGACGTCCTCCTCAAAAAGCCGCTCGTGCGGCGGTTTTCATCCCAGCAGCGCCGATGTGGAAGGCATCAGGCACGCCTGGCTTCCGACACGGTTTGGGCCGGCGGCGCCGCTGGCAGCAAGCGGTGCAGGATCATGCCACCCAGCATTGCCGCCACGAACAGGGCCGCAGGCGCGGGTGCGATGGCGAGATTGGCGATGGCGGGGCCGGGACAAAGCCCGGCGATGCCCCAGCCAATGCCGAAAAGCGCAGAGCCGACAACCAGTCTTGCATCCAGATCGCGCCGCGTGGGCAGCGCGAACCGGGGTGAAACGACCGGCGCGGCCATCCGCGACTGGATTCGCCAGGCGATCGCCATCGGCAGAATTGCGCCCGCCATCACGAAGGCCAGCGTTGGATCCCAGTCACCAAACAGGTCGAGGAAGCCGCGCACCCGCTGCGGATCGGCCATGCCGGAAACCGCCAGCCCCGCCCCGAACACAGCTCCTGCAAACAGCGCAACGGCAATCTGGCGCATCATTGGCCGAGCCCGAACGCATTCATGGCCGCCACCGTCGCAAAGCCGGCCACCATGAAAACCGCCGTGGCGACCAGCGAGCGCGCCGAAAGCCTTGAAAGGCCGCACACGCCGTGGCCGCTGGTGCAGCCACTGCCAAGCCGTGTGCCGAAGCCCACAACAAGCCCGCCGATGATCAGCGCGGTAACACCCTGATCAAACCGGGCAACGACCGGCCCGGATAGCCATGCCACCAACGCCGCCCCCAATGGCAGGCCCAGGATGAACGCAATCGCCTGGCTGCGCGGTGCACCATCGCCAGAAATCCCGGCGGCCCGTGCCGCAAGTCCGCTCACACCGGCGATGCGGCCAAGCCCGAGCAGCATGACGCCCGCCGACAGACCAATCATCAGACCGCCGATCATGCCCTCTGCCGGCATGGCGTTAGCAAACATTGCCTGCATCACAGCACGTCCAACGGAATCTTGAGATAGCGTGTGCCATTGGCTTCCGGCGCCGGCAGATGCCCGCCACGGATATTCACCTGAATTGATGGCAGGATCAGCTTCGGCACTGACAGGGTAGCGTCACGCGCATCACGCATGGCGACAAAGTCGTCCTCGGACGCGCCTTCATGGACATGCACATTGCCATCCCGCTGCGCCGCGACCGTGGTTTCCCAGGCGTAGGTGTCGCGCCCGGGGGCCTTGTAGTCATGGCAAAGGAACATCCGCGTGGTTTCCGGCAGGGACAGCAGCCGGCGGATGGACCGGTAGAGCTGGCGCGAATCGCCGCCGGGAAAATCCGCACGCGCGGTGCCATAGTCCGGCATGAACAGCGTATCCCCGGCAAACAGCGCATCGCCGATCACAAAGGCCAGATCGGCCGGCGTATGGCCGGGCACATGCAGAGCCATGGCCTGCAACCCGCCGATTTCGAACCGGTCACCATCGTCGAACAGATGGTCGAACTGCGAGCCATCGCGGGCGAATTCCGGGCCTTCATGAAAGATTTTGCCGAAAACCGACTGCACATGGCCGATCTCGCGGCCAATCGCCAATTTGCCGCCCAGCCTTTCCTGCAGATAAGGTGCGGCCGACAGGTGATCGGCATGCGCATGGGTTTCCAACAGCCAGCCGACGGTCAGCTTTTCCGCTTGCACATAGGCAATGATGGCATCGGCAGACGCGGTCGATGTGCGCCCGGCGGCGGGATCATAATCCAGCACACTGTCGATGATTGCTGCTTCGCCGGTTGCAGCGTCGTGCACCACATAGCTCACGGTGTTGGTTGGCTCGTCGAAGAAGGCCTTGATCAAGGGCACTGCCACCGAGCCGCCCTGTGCTGCAGTGATGAGGTCTGCCGCCTGTTTTACATGTGCGTCGATCATAGCGGTCTCCGACTCAAAATTTATCAATTACAAAATATATGTAATCGTGTATGTGGCTTGCGTCAACCAATTTGAAATGCCAATCATTCAACATGTCCGACCAGTCTCTCATACCCGGCGCCAATGGGCGCGCCTTGCGACCGGGCGATTTGGCTCCCGATTTTTGTGCCCGCACAACGATGGGTGATGTGCGCCTGACCGACTATCGGGGCCGCTGGCTGCTGTTCTTTTCGCATCCGGCCGACTTCACGCCCGTCTGCACCAGCGAGTTCGTCGGCATCTCCAAGGCTGCAGACCAGTTCGCCGCTCGCAATTGCGCCCTGCTCGGCCTGTCGGTGGACAGCCTCTATGCGCACCTCGCCTGGGTTCGTGCGATCCGGCAGGCCTTCGCGGTTACCATTCCGTTCCCCATCATCGAGGATCCCTCCATGGCCATCGGTCGAGCCTATGGCATGATCGATCCCGGCGCGGTTGACAGCACAACTGTCCGCGCCACCTATTTCATCGATCCCGATGGCGTCATCCGGGCCTTGACCTGGTATCCGCACACGGTCGGGCGCTCGGTTGATGAAATGCTGCGGATGGTCGCGGCGCTGCAGCGAACGTCCGGGACGGAACTGCTGGCACCCGAGGGATGGCGCCCCGGCGACGATCTGCTTAGCGCGCCGCCGCAAGACCAGCGAGCCAGCTTGTCCGGAGAAAGCGAGCCGTGGTTCCACCAGGCCGTGGCGGACCGGACATGACACTGTACGCCTCGCGGGCGGCGGCCGATGTGGCAGCGGAGCGGCTGAAGACCTATGCCCAGCCACAGCGCCTGATGATCCTGTCGCGGCTGCTGCAAGGCGAACAATCCGTCAGCGAAATCGAAGCCGCCACCGGTATCGTGCAGCCGGCGCTCAGCCAGCAGCTCGCCGAATTGCGGCGGGCAGAAATCGTCAAGACCCGGCGCGAATCCAAGCTGGTTCACTACCGCCTGGCGGATGAAAAGGTGCAGCATTGCGTCAGGAGCATCGAGGCCATGTTCGGCAGCGCTGCCGATGCGTCTTTTGAGCCGCAAAGATCCAACGCCGCGGAAAGCCCGCGCCTCGCCGCTGTCACGGCAAACGGGGCTGCCACCTTTGCGCGCCTCGCCTAGGCCATGACCGCGCCGCGCCTCAGCCGGCGGGATGCCGCTGGCCTGATGCTGTTGCTTGGGGGTGGCTATGCGGTCTCAAGATTGCTGCGCGCCACGGCACCGCTTGGCCGCGACGTGTCCGGCAACCGGATTGCCGAGGCCGCGCTTGATGAACCCGATGGCCCGTCAGGCGGCGCTCCGGAAGGCGATCTCGCCATGGCCGTCTATACGGATTATCGCTGCCCCGCCTGTCGCAAGGCGCACCCCGCCATGCTGCAAGCCCTCGCGGAAGACGGCAAGGTGCGGGTAATCTTCAAGGATTATCCGATCTTCGGGCCGATCTCGAAAAATGCTGCCGAACTGGCAATCGCGTCACACTTCCAAAATCTCTACGAGCCGCTGCACGATCGGCTGATGACCGGTCGCGCCTCGGTGGAAAATGCCGATATCCGCGATGCGATTGCGGCCATTGGCGGCGACTGGAACCGGTTGCAGCATGATCGCGAAACGCGCGCGCCGGAAATCGCCCAGCGACTCAGCCGCATCGCCAGTGAAACCTTCGGCCTCGGAATTGCAGGAACGCCGTCGTATCTCATCGGCCCGATGCTGGTCATCGGCGCACTGGATGCCGATGAATTTGCACTTGTCTTCAGGCAGGCCCGCAAGCTGGCCGAAGCTGCCCTCGACCGTGCGGATTAGACCAGTCAGACCACGCCCTAGTCGGTCAGCCCCTCGATCGCGCTTTTGATCCGGTCGAAAAAGCCGGTCGATTTCGGGCAGCTGGACTGGCCGGTCTCGATGCTGCGGAACTCTTCCAGCAACTCTTTCTGCCGGGGAGACATCTTGGCGGGCGTTTCCAGATCGACCTGCACCACCAGGTCTCCCGTGCCGTGCCCGTTCAGCGCCGGAAAGCCGCGCCCGCGGACGCGGAACTGTCGGCCGGTTTGCGTGCCGGCCGGAATCTTGATGTCGACCGGTTCGCGGTCCAGCCCTGGAATGCTGATCTCGCCACCCAGTGCCGCCGTCACGAACGACAGCGGAACTGCCGCAAACAAGGTTGTGCCTTCCCGCTTCCACAGGCTGTGCGGCTTCATATGGACAAAGATATACAGGTCACCCGGCTCGCCACCGCGCGGCCCGGCCTCGCCTTCGCGCGCCAGGCGAATGCGCGTACCGTCATCCACTCCGCGAGGGATGGCCACCTTCAACGTCTTGCGCCGCTCCACCCGGCCTTCGCCGTGGCAGGTTTCGCAGGGGTCGGAAATCTTCGATCCCGCGCCATGGCATTGCGGGCAGGTCCGTTCCACGATGAACATGCCATTCTGCATCCGCACCTGGCCCCGGCCCTGGCAGGTGCCACAAGTCTGCATCTTCGCTCCGGGCTTGCCGCCGCTGCCAAGGCAGCTGTCACAGGTAACGGCTACATCGATCGTGAATTCGGCTTCGCTGCCGGTAAAGGCATCCTCGAAACTGACTTCCAGATCGTGGCGCAGGTCGGCACCGCGTTGCGGGCCGTTGCGGCGGTTGCGGCCGCCGCCCATGAACTCGCCGAAGATATTCTCGAAGATATCGGAAAAGCCGCCGAAATCCTGCGGACCCGCGCCGCCGCCACCTTGAAAGGCGGCATGGCCATAGCGATCATAGGCAGACCGCTTCTGCGGGTCTTTCAGAATTTCATAGGCGTGACTGATTGCCTTGAAGCGCGCCTCGGCATCGCGATCACCGGGGTTCTTGTCCGGATGCCAGCGCATGGCCAGCTTGCGATAGGAGGCTTTCAAGGTTGCGTCGTCGCAACTCCGCTCGACTTCGAGCAGCTCATAATAGTCAACGTCAGCCTTCATGGGCGACAGTCCCCTGAATTATCAAAGGGCGGGCCGGATACGATCCGGCCCGCACATCATCACTTCTTGCTGTCGTCCACTTCGGTGAAGTCGGCGTCCACCACATCTTCGGCCGGTGCTTCCGCTTCCGGGGCCGCTTCGCCCTTGGCCTGCTCGGCGGCATAGACCGCCTCGCCCAGCTTCATCGCAACCTGCGCCAGCGCCTGTGCCTTGGCGGTGATAGCCTCGGCATCCTCGCCGCCCAGTGCATCCTTGGTTTCCGAAATTGCAGCCTCGATGCTCGCCTTGGTATCGGCATCCACCTTGTCGCCATGCTCTGCCAGCTGCCGCTCGGTTGCGTGCACCAGGCTATCGGCATGGTTGCGCGCTTCCGCAGTTTCGCGGCGCTTCTTGTCTTCGGTGGCGAACTGCTCGGCGTCCTTCACCATCTTGTCGATATCATCCTTGGACAAGCCGCCGGACGGCTGAATCTTGATCTGCTGCTCCTTGCCGGTGCCCTTGTCCTTGGCGTTCACGCTCACAATGCCATTGGCATCGATATCGAAAGTCACCTCGATCTGCGGCACGCCGCGCGGCGCCGCAGGAATACCCACGAGATCGAACTGGCCCAGCATCTTGTTGTCGGCCGCCATTTCGCGCTCGCCCTGGAACACCCGGATCGTCACTGCCGACTGGTTGTCGTCGGCGGTCGAATAGGTCTGGCTCTTCTTGGTCGGGATGGTCGTATTGCGGTCGATCATCCGGGTGAACACGCCACCCAGCGTTTCGATGCCAAGGCTGAGCGGAGTCACATCCAGCAGCAGCACATCCTTGACGTCACCGGCCAGCACACCGCCCTGGATGGCCGCACCCATGGCGACCACTTCATCGGGGTTCACGCTGGTGTTCGGCTCCTTGCCGAACAACTCCTTCACGAACTGCCGCACGCGGGGCATGCGCGTCATGCCGCCCACCAGGATCACTTCATCGATGTCGGCCGGCTTCACGCCCGCTTCCTTCATCGCATCCATGCAGGGCTTGCGGGTCCGCTCGATGAGATCGATGACCAGCTTTTCGAGGTCGGCCCGGTTGATGCTCTTCACCAGATGCTTCGGTCCGGTGGCGTCTGCGGTGATGAAGGGCAGGTTGACTTCCGTGGTGGCAGAGGAGCTGAGCTCGATCTTCGCCTTTTCCGCCGCTTCCTTCAACCGCTGCAGCGCCAGCTTGTCGCCGCGCAGGTCGATGCCTTCCGCCTTCTTGAACTCATCGGCCAGGAAGCCGACCAGCTTGGCGTCGAAATCCTCGCCGCCAAGGAAGGTGTCGCCGCTGGTGGACTTCACTTCAAAAACGCCGTCGCCCAGCTCCAGTACAGACACGTCGAAGGTGCCGCCGCCAAGGTCATACACGGCGACCGTGTGTGCGCTGTCGTCGCGGTCCAGCCCATAGGCCAGTGCGGCTGCGGTCGGCTCGTTGATGATCCGCAGAACGTCCAGACCGGCAATCTTCCCGGCGTCCTTGGTTGCCTGCCGCTGCGCATCGTTGAAATAGGCCGGAACGGTCACCACCGCCTGTGTTACGGTTTCGCCGAGATAGGCTTCTGCCGTTTCCTTCATTTTCTGCAGGATGAAGGCGGAAATCTGCGACGGCGAATAATCCTGTCCACCGGCCTTCACCCAGGCGTCTCCATTGGCACCCTTCACAATCTTGTAGGGCACCAGCTCGGCGTCTTTCTTGGAGGTTGGATCGTCAAACCGGCGGCCGATCAGCCGCTTCACGGCAAAGATGGTGTTTTCGGGATTCGTCACTGCCTGGCGCTTGGCCGGCTGGCCCACCAGCCGCTCGCCATCCTTGGCAAAGGCCACCTGCGACGGCGTCGTGCGAGCACCCTCGGCATTTTCGATAACCTTCGGCGTGGAGCCTTCCATCACAGCGACGCAGCTGTTGGTGGTACCCAGATCGATCCCGATAACTTTGCCCATAGTCTGTCCTCTTGCGAATGTTACGCCGGTGTTGTCCCGGCGTTTGCCAAAATGTGATTGCCGCCGTCACCGGATGATGACGTCTGCATGACCTTCCCGGATATAGGTGCGCCATCAGCCGCATCAATGGGGGCAGGCGGCCTTTTGCAATCCGCACACTTTCCTCCGCATCCGCGCGCCTTCTGCCGCATTGCGCACCAAGCTCTGCACGCCTAAATCCGCCACAACATATATTTGCAAGGATTTCTCGATGCCGGTCTCGTCCTATGTTCGCACAATCCTGATGCTCGCGGCTTTTCTGCTTGGCGCGCCGGTTGCCGCAGCTCCCGCTGTCGAGGGTGCCTGGGTGCGCCTGCCTGCCGTCAGCTCCCGCCCGGCCGGGGGCTTTTTCACGGTCAAGGCGGGTGCCAAGCCCGATGCGTTGATCGCCGCTTCGTCACCCAAGGCCGAGCGCATCGAACTGCACAGTGTGGTGCACGAAAATGGCGTGATGCGGATGCGCGCCGAAACATCCATGCCCGTACCGGCTAACGGCACGCTAGCCTTCGCCCCCGGCGGCAACCATCTTATGCTGTTCGGCCTGTCCAGTGATGTGAAGGCTGGCGATCGCCTGCCGCTCACGCTCACCTTCCAGTCCGGAGCCAAGGTTGCAACCACCGCAGAGGTGCGACCGGTAACCGAAGCCAGCAAGCCGAAGGAAGCCGCGCATCAGCACTGATCCGGATGCGCGTCCGCTGACCTGCGGCGAAAGGGCCCTTCTGCACAGCATCTTCGGCGCCGCGCTTGATCCCCACCCTGTCCGCATCCATCGCCGCAAATGGTGGATGTGGCAGCCGGCGTGGATCACCATGGCCCCCGATGGTCACCTCTGGTTTCACCCCAATGGTGACATCTGGAGTGCGGATTTCAGCCAGACCGGCCCCACGCTCTGCGGCCATTTCGTGCACGAGATGGTGCATGTCTGGCAGCACCAGCAGGGCATCAACCTGCGCCTGAAACGCCCGCCCTTTGCCCGCTATCGCTACCTGCCGCTCATCCCCGGCAAGGCCTTTCACCGCTATGGTCTCGAACAACAGGCAGAAATTGTCCGCGATGCCTTCCTGCTGGCCCGCGGCTACAGGTTGCCGGATCGCCCCCCGCTGCCGACCTACGCGGCGCTCATCCCGTTCTGGAACTGGGAATCGGGTTTTTGCTAGATCGGCAACACCCGCTCGTTCACGACATCATAGATTTTGGCGTCCACCGAAAGCAGGGCACCGGCGACCGCCGCATTGAACGCCTTCATGTGCGGTGAATTGAAGTGGGATTGCAGCGATGCCTCGCTCTCCCAGCGCTCCATGATCGATATCACCACCGGTCCATCCGTGCCGCCCTCATTCTCGACCGCCAAAGAATAAGACAGGCAGCCGGTTTCCTCCCAGGTCGCCTTCATCATGGCCTGCAAGGCCGGCTTGAGATCCGCCAGTCGGTTCGGATCCGCTTCTGCGCGCCCTGCGATGATGATCATGCGTCCGCCCCTTCGCTGGCTTTGGCCACCGCCACCAGCGCCGGCCGCAGCAGCCGGTCCTTATATTGCCATCCCGCCTGCATTTCCGAAACGATCGTCCCGGCTTCCGCTTGGCTTGGCACTTCCACCATGGCCTGGTGCAGATTTGGATCCAGCGCCAGCCCAACGGCGGCCACCCGCTTGATACCATGCCGCTCGAACACGGCGTGCAGCTCGCGCTGCGTTGCCTCGATACCCGCCCGCAGGCCAGCAAAGGCTTCATCCGCCGGCAAGGACTCGACCGCCCGCGCGAGGTTGTCGGCCACGCTCAGCATGTCGCGGGCGAAGCCGGTCGCGGCATATTGCACGGCATCTGCCTTGTCGCGCTCCAGGCGACGGCGGGTGTTCTCCGCCTCGGCGGCCATTCTCAGCGCCCGATCCCGCTCGGCATCGCGTTCTTGCGCCAGCGCCACGATTTCCACGCGCGCGGCCTCCAGCTCCTGCTCGATGGAGCCAATATCCTCCATCGGTGGCGTATCCTGATCCGTCATGCCATCAACCTGCTCAATCTGTTTGCGGTAAAGTCCACCATGGGGACGACACGGGCATAGTTCAACCGCGTTGGCCCGATAACCCCGACAACGCCAACCACCCGGCCATCGGCGCCGCGATAGGGCGCGGCAATCACGCTGGAGCCCGAAAGCGAAAACAGCTTGGTTTCCGCGCCGATGAAGATTTTCAGCGCATCGGCCTCGCGGGCGCCGTCCAGCAGGCGGGCGAGCGCCTCCTTTTCCTCCAGCTCCTCCAGCAATCGTCGCGCGCGGTCGATGTCGGCCGCATCGAGCAGATGCGCCTGCCCGCGCACGATCAGCACCGGCCGCGCTCCGTCGCTGGACCAGGCCGCAAGCCCTTGCTCCACCAGCCCGGCCGTCAGCTGGGTCAACTCTGCCCTACCGCCGATGATTTCCTGCCGCAGCCGCGTTCCCGCTTGCGCCAAAGTCAATCCCGAAAGCCGTGCATTCACATAGTTTTCAGCCTCGACAAGTGCTGAAGGCGGCAAACCATCGGCCAGATCGATGACCCGGTTTTCCACCCCGCCATCCGCCCCCACCAGCACTGCCAGCGCGCGTCCGGTTCCCAAAGGTACAAGATTGAGCTGCCGCAGCACCATTTCCGCCTTTGGGCTCACCACCATTGCCGCGCATTGCGCCAGACCGGATAGCACCGAGGTCGTGCGGGTCAGCACATCCTCCAGGCTGCCGCCGGCGCGCGCCGCTTCCGCTTCGATGGCCGCCACATCCTCGGCATTCGGCTCGGCCGCCTGCATCATGCCATCCACGAACAGCCGCAGTCCCCGGTCGGTCGGCACTCGCCCGGCCGAGGTATGCGGGGCTTCCAGCAGACCCAGCTCTTCCAGATCCTGCATTACATTGCGGATCGAGGCCGCCGAAAGCGCAAGCCCGCCCACCTTGGACAAGGTCCGCGAGCCGACCGGCGCGCCGGAAGCCAGATAGCTGTCCACGATATCGCGGAAGATGGCGCGTGCCCGATCCGATAGCTGGGAGACGCTGACGCCGGAAATGTCGGGAACGGGTTGCATCCTGCGTTTGAATGTAGGGCAGGATGGGCAACCCCTCAATGCCCCTGCTTGCCGCAAAGGCTCACCGCGCGCTAAAGGCGACGTATATCCTCCAAGTTTGCAAGGAAAACCCATGCGCCCATCGGGCCGTTCCCCTGATTCCATGCGCCGGATCGAAATGATCCCCGCATTCAGCGCGCATGCCGAAGGCAGCTGCCTCGTCAAGTTCGGCGACACGCATGTGCTCGTCACCGCGTCAGTGGAAGAGCGACTGCCACCGTGGCTGCGCGGCAAAGGCGAGGGCTGGGTGACCGCCGAATATGGTATGCTCCCCCGCGCCACGCACACCCGCGGGGTTCGCGAGGCTGCCAAGGGCAAGCAGTCTGGCCGAACACAGGAAATCCAGCGTCTTATCGGGCGGAGTTTGCGCGCGGTCACCGATCTGAAGGCGCTGGGAGAGCGGCAGATCACGCTGGATTGCGACGTGCTGCAGGCCGATGGCGGCACCCGAACCGCTGCCATTTCTGGTGCATGGGTTGCGCTGCGCCTGGCGCTGGATGGCATCCACGCTGCCACGCCCTTTGCCACCGATCCGCTCGCTTCGCAGGTCGGCGCCGTCAGCTGCGGCATCTACCAAGGCACGCCGGTGCTCGATCTGGATTATGCCGAGGATTCCAACGCCCACACCGATGCCAATTTCGTGCTGACGTCCAACGGCGCGCTGATCGAAGTGCAGGCCACCGCTGAAGGAGCGGTGTTCGACGAGGAAGCCCTGCTGCGCCTGCTGCGCCTTGCTCGCATCGGCTGCGCTGAAATCTTCGCGGCACAAAGGGCAGCAACCGGTCGATGAAGGCCCGTCTCGCCAATGGCCGGCTCGTCATAGCCAGCCACAATGCCGGCAAGCTGCGGGAAATCGCGGACCTATTGGCCCCGTTCGGCATCGAGGCCGTGTCGGCGGGAAGCCTCGGCCTGCCGGAGCCGGAGGAAACCGAAGACAGCTTTGCCGGCAATGCCCGCATCAAGGCGCACGCCGCAGCGCAAGGCAGCGGCTGGCCCGCACTGGCCGACGACAGCGGCCTGTGCGCCGAGGCCCTGAACGGCGCCCCCGGTGTTTACACCGCCAACTGGGCCGAAACCCCGCAGGGCCGTGACTGGTCGCTGGCCATGCAAAAACTGGAAGACCGCTTGCAGGCGCTCGGCCCCGATGCTTCGCGCCGCGCCGAATTCGTCTGCATGCTGGCGCTTGCCTGGCCCGATGGCAGCGACGCGCTGTTTGAGGGGCGCATCGCCGGAACCCTGGTCTGGCCGCCGCGCGGCGCACGCGGCTTCGGCTATGATCCGGTATTCGTGCCTGATGGCCAAACCGAAACCTTCGCTGAAATGGACCCGGCCGCCAAACACGCCATAAGCCACCGCGCCCGCGCCTTTGCCCTTCTGAAAGAGGCTCTTCTGGCGTGATGCAGCCGCTGGCTCTTTATGTGCATTGGCCCTTCTGCATCACCAAATGCCCTTATTGCGACTTCAACAGCCACGTCCGCGAGGGCGTTGATCAATCGCGCTGGCGCGTCGCGCTGCTGGCCGAACTGGTGCATGAAGCCGCCCAAACCCCCTCCCACCAGCTTGCCAACATTTTCTTTGGCGGCGGCACCCCTTCGCTGATGCCGCCGGAAACCGTCGCCGCAGTCATCGATGCCGCGACGGCCCATTGGGCAACCGCGCCGGACCTTGAAATCACGCTGGAAGCCAATCCCTCATCGGTCGAATCCGCCCGCTTTGCCGGCTTTGCCGCCGCTGGAGTCAACCGCGTTTCGCTCGGGCTGCAGGCACTCGATGATGCTGCCCTCAAGCAGCTTGGCCGTCCACACACTCTCGCCGAAGGCCTCGCCGCGCTGGACACGGCCCAGCGCCATTTCCCGCGCACCAGCTTCGATCTCATCCACACCCGCCCAGGTCAGACTCTGCGCCAATGGCAGGCCGAACTGGCGCGCGCGCTCGCCTTCGGCAGCACCCACCTTTCCGCCTATCAGCTTACCATCGAGCCCGGCACCCGCTTCCACACCCTGTTCGCCAAAGGCCTCATCACCCTTCCGCCCGAAGACGAAGCCGCCGACATGTTCGAGGCGACCGGCGAGATGTGCGCTGCCGCCGGCCTGCCGCTCTATGAAATCTCCAATCACGCAAAGCCCGGCCACGAAAGCCGTCACAACCTCGCCTACTGGCGCTATGCGGATTATGCCGGCATCGGCCCCGGCGCGCACGGACGGCGCAACCGCCACGCCACGCAGCGCCATCGCCGGCCCGAAACCTGGCTGGAGCAGGTGGAAACAGCAGGGCAGGGCATCGAAGCGGAAACCTTTATTCCGCCGGAAGCCGCTGCAGAAGAAGCCTTGCTGATGGGCCTGCGCCTTGCTGAAGGCATCGATCCTGCCCATTTTGCCGCGCGAACTGGAATCGCGCTGGATGTGGCCGTTCGCCCGCAGGTTCGCGCACGCCTCACGGCACACGGCCTGCTCACGTTCGGCCCCAATCTGCAAGCAACCCCCGCCGGCCGGCTGTTGCTCAACCGCCTGATCGCCGATCTTTCGGCGGACTTGAAACAATCCGCCGCATCGCCAGTTTAGCAGGGCAACAGGAGACCTTCATGATCGCCAAACTCATCACAGCCCTTGCTGGCCGCACGCTCGCCCGTTCGATTGGAGGCGTCGCTGCCGGCCCCACCGGTGCCATTATCGGTGCCACCTTGCCGGTCATCCTGCCGCAAATCGCCCGCCGCCTCGGCCCGGTCGGCATGATCGCCGCCGCCGCCGGCGGCTACGTCTTCACCCGCTACCTCGAACGCCGCGCCCAGCGTCGGGCGCTGGAACCGGTGCCCGCGCCCGAAGCGGTGCTGGGCGCCTCCGCTTCGCCGCGCACGCTGGAAGGCGAAATTCTGCCCCCCCCGCTACGCCGCTAGATCGCAGCGCCGCTAGATCTTCGATACTTCCACCAGCAGCTTGCCGAAATTGCCGCCGGAATAGAGCAGCTTCACGGCATCGCGGGCATTTTCCAGCCCGGGGCGGATATCCTGCCGGGTCTTCAGCTTGCCTTCCAGCATCCACTGGGCGAGCTGCTGGAAGGATTCGCCGAAGCGCGCCTGGAAATCGGTCACGATGAAGCCGCGCACCGTCAGCCGGCGCATCAGCATCAGTGTCCAGTGCCCCGGCGGCTCGGTGGCATCGGTGGCATTATAGCTCGATATCAGCCCGCACAGCGGCATCCGGCCGAACAGCCGCATGCGCCGCACCACCGCCTCCATGATATCGCCGCCCACCTGCTCGAAATTGATATCGACGCCATCGGGCGCAATCCGGTCCAGCGCGGCGCCCACATCTTCAGACTTATAGTCGATGGCATGGTCGAACCCCAGCTCGTCGACGATGAAGCGGCACTTCTCCGGCCCGCCGGCAATGCCGATCACCGTGCAGCCCTTGATCTTGCCGATCTGCCCCACGATCTGCCCCACGCCACCGGCCGCTGCTCCCACCACCAGCACTTCGCCCGGTTTCGGCTGGCCGATGTCCAGCAGGCCGAAATAGGCAGTCGGGCCAACCAGCCCCAGGCTGCCGAAGCCGACCGGGATGCTGATCCCGGGAATTTCGGGAAACGGCGACATGCCGGTGCCATCGGTCACCATGTGGCTCGCCCACTCTCCCAGACCCGCCATCAGCATGCCCGGTTCCACCCCGGCTTTGCGGCTATGCAGCACCCGCCCGACCACACCGCCGCGCATGGCATCGCCCAGCCCGACCGGCGGCATATATTGCTCCATGTCCGACATCCAGATCCGGTTGGTCGGGTCGAGCGACAAATAGCCGACCTGCAACAGGAACTGGCCGTCGCCCACCTCCGGCATCGGCTCCGGTGCAAAAGCCAGGTCGCTGTCGGCGATCTCGCCCACCGGCCGCTTCGTCAGCCGCCACACATGCCGCATCTCAGCCATCCTGCTTCTCCCCGGAAAATTGCTGCAACCATGATTCCAAGGCCGCCAATGCCTCGGGCTCTGTCAGCGTTGGAGCATGGCCCACATCCGGCACCGTCGCCGCTATGATTTCCGGCAGGCGACGGCGCATCGCGGCCTGCGTTTTGGCTGACAGGATATCCGATCCTGCGCCCCTGAGCGACAGGATCGGTCGCCCGCGCCACCCTTCAAGCGCCAGCCAAAGATCGAGGCTGCCATCGGCATGCGGCAGGGCAAAGGGTGCTGCGATCTGCGCATCATAATCCCACACGATCCGCCCCTCGCGCGAAACCCGGCACAGCCGCTTGGCATGTGCCAGCCAGTCCTGCAGCGTCCAATGCGGATAGATTTGCACCTGCTTGTCGCGCAGATCGCGCGCCGCCTGCAGCCAGGTTGCCCAGCCGTTGCCGCGTCCCACTTGCGCACGCACCCGCGCAAGGCCTTCCGGCTCCATCTCCGGCCCCACATCGTTCAGCACCAGGCCGGCCAGACGCCGCTTCTGCGTCACATCCAGCAGCAGCCCGACCAGCCCGCCCAGCGACGTTCCGATGACAATGATTCGCTCCAGCCCGGCGGCCTCGATCAGCCGCCCCACATCCTGCAGATAGGTGAGCGGCACATAGGTCAGCGGATCCTTGGCATAGCCGGATTCGCCGCGACCGCGGAAGCTTGCCGTCACCACGCGGTATCGCGGCGCCAGTACCGCGGCCAGCGCGTCGAAATCGCGCAGATTGCGCGTCAGCCCCGGCAGGCACAGGATCGCGGGACGGTTGGCATCCCCGGCAAAGTCGCGAAAGTGCATCCGCACCGAATCGGCGGTCCAGCAATAGCGATCCTGATAGGCGGGGTTGGGCACGTCGCATGCTCTAGTCGAACCGCCCGGCTTCGCCAGTCGCAAAGTTTTACAGCCGCAAGCCGCGAAACTTTTGACTGCCACTCAGTTTTGCCGCATAAACTGTGCCAAGAGAGGACGACTATTTTGGCCACAAGAGCAAGCGACCAGACCGTCGCGCCGCGCATCCGCGTTACAGCGGGCAAATCCGGCGGTAAGCCGGCCAGGCTTCCGGTGCAGGATGGCACGCACGATGCCAAGGCGCGCCGCTACGATCCGGCTGAAACCCGCGCCCGGGTGATCGAGGCCGCGTTCATGCTGTTTGCCACCCGCGGTTATGCCGCCACGGGCACGGCCGATATCGCGCGTGAGGCCGATGTCTCCGAAGGCTCCATCTTTTACCATTTCGGCTCCAAGCGGGCGCTTCTGGCAGAGCTTGGCCGCGTGCATGGTGGCCGGATGATTTCGGCCATGCAGGAAAGCGATTCGCTGGAGACGCTGCACCCGGCCACCGTCGTTCGCCGGTGCTTTGCTTTTTGCGAAACCGATTCCGCCTTCAATGCCCTGAAGGGCAGGGTGCAGGACGCGATTTCCGCCGAAGATTGCGCCACCCAGCACCAGCCCAATCCCGAAGCCGAGCCCTTCTTTCTGGCCTCGCGCGAAGTGGTGCAGCGATGGGTGGAAGCGCATATCGAAACCTATTGCCGCGTGAACGGAATCGAAGGCGTTGATCCGGCCATCACCGCCTCGATGACATTCGCTCTCGTGGGGGATGCGCTGCACCAGGCCAAATGCGGGCAGACCGAAGACTATCACCGCATCTGCGAGCAATGCGCCCGGCTTGTCGCCGTGGGTTGCGGTGCGGATTATTCGCCGCTCTGAAAGCGTTCGCTGACAGTTGATTGTTGCGCCCATCCGCCCGAAAGGCAGGGCATGACATTGCATGTTGCCAAGCCCCGCACCGATATTCTGACCCTTGACGACGAATTCTACGATCTCGTTGAGCCCGCCGATTTTCCGCAAACGATCCTGCGTTTCCGCAACGTCCGCGCTGCAACAGAAATCGGCCTTGAAGGATTAATCGACTCCGATTGGGTTGCGCATTTCGGCCGCTTTCACCCGCTTCCCGGAAGCCTGCCAAAGCCGCTGGCGCTGCGCTATCACGGCCACCAGTTTCGCCAATACAACCCCGAACTCGGCGACGGTCGCGGTTTCCTGTTTGCGCAATTGGAAGATGCTGGCGGCCGGCTGATGGACCTCGGCACCAAGGGCAGCGGCCAGACCCCCTGGTCTCGCGCCGGCGATGGCCGACTTACGCTGAAGGGCGCTGTGCGCGAAATCCTCGCTACCGAAATGCTGGAGGCGCTCGGCGTCACAACCTCGCGTACGCTCAGCGTCATCGAAACCGGCGAAAAGCTTATGCGCGGAGACGAGCCATCTCCCACCCGCTCGGCCGTGCTTGTCCGCCTGTCGCACAGCCATGTCCGCTACGGGACGTTCCAGCGGCTGGCGGCGCTGGACAAACCAGCGGAGATCGAGCGCCTCACCCATTATGTGCTGGAAAGACTCGCGAAACAGCCTGCGGGCGACGACCCCTACAGCGCCCTGATGCACTATGCGGTCGCAGGCGCTGCGCGGCTGGCCGCTGAGTGGCATGTCGCCGGCTTCGTTCACGGCGTGCTCAACACCGACAATATGAACATCACCGGTGAAAGCTTCGACTATGGCCCGTGGCGCTTCCTGCCGCAGTGGGACATGGGGTTCACCGCCGCCTATTTCGACCAGTTCGGCCTCTACGCCTTCGGCCGGCAAGCCGAAGCCCTGCAATGGAACCTGTTCCAGCTGGCGCAAGCCCTGCGCAGGGTGGCACCCGCTGAAAGCCTCATCCCGGCACTGAAAAGCTGGCCCGACCGTCTGGCCGAACACGCCCGCCACAAAGCCCTGTGGCGCCTCGGCCTGCAATCGGTGGACGCCACCACCGACGAAGCCCTAATCCGCGCCTTCGAAACCGGCCTCGCCGAAAGCCAGATCCAGCCCGACACAGCCTGGCACGCCGCCCGCACAGGCCGACCCCTTCCCACAGCCTTCGCCCCCTACACCGAACGCGCCACTGCCCACGCCAGCACCGCCAACACCCACACCTATTGGAGCGACGAAGCCCCCTGCACCATGCTGATCGAAGAGGTGGAGTCGCTGTGGCAGTCCATCGCGGACCAAGATGACTGGGCGCCACTAGCGACCAAACTAACCGCCATCCGCCGCATGGGGGCAGCGCACCGGCCCAGTGGTCCCGCCAGCGGGCAATCCTGACCCGCAACCCAACTACCCGTTCAAAACCTCTATCAACGCTGCTGCCAGCCGACCTGCGTCTGACGAGAGCAACGCCGGCGTAAGGGGGCCATCGCCGGTTCGTGCCAACAAGGCCTCGAAATCGGCTGCATAGTGCCGCACCGCCTCGCCCAATTCCGGGTCGGCAGCGATCTGCTCTTTCAAGGCTTTGGCCTCACGCTTTTCCAGCAAGCTCAACGCCCGGCGGGTGAACAGCGTGCGCTCGCCCTTGCGCCACGCTACCCAGTCCGCGTCAGACATCGGCTTGCCCAGTGCCGACGCAATGCTCAGCGCCTTGCTCGCCAGCCGGTCGGTGATCAGCGTCGCGTTCGCCTGCAAATCCTTCGCGCTGGCCTCTGCCAGGCTCGCCGACCGGTCGGTTGCCCGCGCATCCAGCAGCTTCAGCGTCCCCGCCAGCGCCGCCATGCTCGCCGCCGTGCGTTCGGAAGCGGCTTGTGCAATCCCTTCCGCCTCGCGCGCCTGCGCCAGAATCGGCCCGGCAAAGCTCTGCCGCATCGCCGTGTCGGCGGCGCTTGCCAAACTCTCGCGCGCCTCGCCGATCACCCCGTCCAGCGTCTCGCGCATCGTGCCCGCCGTCTGTTGCGCCACTTCGCGCACCCGCGTCATCGCGTCCACCAGCCGGGTTGCCGCCGCCAGCGAAGTGCTTTCCGTTTGCTGCTCCACTTCGGCAATCAGCTGTCGCGCCTGGTTCAGCTCCACCACCAGCGCCTGGCCGGCCGCTTCGATTGCCTCGCGCTGCGCGGCATAACCTTCTGTCGCTTCCAGCAGTGCCGTCCGGCTTTCGGCGATCGGGCTGGCCAGCGCCGCCGCCTTCAGGTGCGCTTCGTCGATGATCGAGGCGAGCGCCTTCAGCTCTGCCGTCATCGTCTCCGCTGCCCGCCCGGCCTCCACCGTCCGCACCGGCAAGGTTTCGCCGAGCACATCCACCGTCTGCATCGCCGATTCACGCAAGGCGGATACCGTTGCTTCCAGCTCGCCGGCCGCCAGCTTGTTCTCCCGCAGCGGCTCGGTCAGCCCGGCTATCGTCGCCGTCACCGCCTCGATCCGCCCTGCCAGCGCATCCAGCGTGGAGGCACTGGTATCGGCGCTGTGGCTCAGCCGTTTGTCCAGCAGTTGAAAGCTGCGCTCGGCGCCTGCTCCCACGGCATCGATGGTGGTCAGCTGGGATTGCAGCCGCGCGTCAAGTCCGTTCGCCTGCGCTGTGAGCGCCTCCAGCCGTGTGGCGATGGCGCGCGCGCTTTCCTGCCCGATCTGCTCCAGCACGGCGCGGGCCTCGCCCAGCGCGGTGGCCAGCCCCTGGCTTTGCGCCGAAATCCCGGCGCGCACAGCGGACAGCGCGTCTGCCGTGCTGGCAAAGGCTCGATCGGCTTCCGCCGTGATGCTGGCGACCGCTGCTTCGCCGATCGCCCTTGTTTCTTCGGCTCTGGTGTTCAGCGCAGCCAAAGCCCCTGTAAGCATGGTGGCGGCAGCCTCGCCCTCGCGCCCTAAAGCCTGACTGCCGGCCGCCAGAGACGCCGCCGCTGCTGCGAGTGCATCGGTCTGGTGTCGGGCGACATCGGCCGATTCGATCAGCGCATGGTTGATGGCACCGGCGGCCTCTGCCGACTGCGGCAGCGCCGCTGCGAGCGTTGCGCCCGATTGCACCGCGGCTTCGCTGGCCCGCGCAATGTCCGACAGCACCGCCTGCACCCGTGCGGCTTCCGCCTGCAACGCCTGAGTGGCCGTTGTCACTTGCTCCAGATTGCCCGCGAGACGCGCGCGAACGCCCTCGACCCGCGCCACGATGCCGGTGAAATTCGCTTCCGCCACCTCCAGCGAATCGTGCGGCAAGGTGCTTGGCAGGCCCCCCGCTGACCGTTTCGTTGCCGCCAGGATGGCAAACAGCGCCGCAACGGGAACAAAGGCTTCGGCAATCAGGCGCACCCATTCGCGCGGCGCCGATTGCAGCGAAAGACCATCATGGACCGCAGCGAATGCAACATATCCCAGCCACAGGAGCGAGGCTGTTGCCGCCAGAAACAGGACAAGCGGCGATGGCTGCGGGTTCGTCTGGTCTGCCACGCGTCGAACTCTCCCTATGGCTGCCCGGTCAACGGGCTGGGCGGCCCCGAATCCGGCGCCGCAGGCTGATATTCGGCTTGCCGCAGCCAATGGCCCCCGGCAAGCGCCAGCAGCGTTAATCCCAGCAATTCCCAGATCCAGTAAAGAAACGGCGTGCCGGCAAGGCAGGCCAGCCAGATCGCAATCGTGCGACCATTGGCGCTCAGCGGAGACAGCAGCATCAGCCTCGGCGCCGCCTTCGCCCGCCAGGCGGCCAGCAGCTGGTCGCGCTGCACCAGCGGCGCGCGCAGCAGCAGCTCGTCGAAGGGCCGGGTGCGGTTGCCAAGCCAGGCTTCGCCGCGGTTGTAGAGCCGCTCGGCGGCACCGCCTGCCTCGCTGCGCGGGCTGGCGGCAAACTGGCCGCGCGTGCGGCGAATATAGGTTTCGCGCTCGGCCTCATAAAAGGCCGATTGCAATGCGTGCGCGGCCCCGGCTGTCAGCGCGAGTGCCAGCGCCAGCGGGACATTGTCTTGCGCAAACGCCAGCGATAGCCCCACGGCCACAAAGGTCGAATAATCCGCAACGCCATCCAGCAGCCGCCCGAAAGCGCTGGTTTTGCCGGTGGCGCGCGCCAGCGCGCCGTCCAGCCCGTCCATCACGTGCCACCCGATCATCAGCAGGAATCCCAATGTTGCAAACCAGGGATTGTCCCACCGCGAATAGGCCGCGGCTGCTGCCAGCCCGAACAGCAGTCCGGCGATGGTGACCGTATTGGGATGCACGCCAAGCCGGATCGCGCGCGGCAGCAGCGCCGCCGAAAGGCGATGCACAACCAGCCGGTTGGACCAGGCTTCGATCTCCTGCGGACGTGTGGTGGGGGGAATCGTGGGCATGATGCGGGCGCACACTAGAATGTCATACCGCTGAAACAAGCGTCTGTGGCCATGTTCGGCGGACAGTTTGCCGCTTCTTCCCTTGGCAAGCACGGCTGGCGGCTCCTATGGCTCGCCACGATGAACTGTATCGCATTGCTTTCCGCGGGAGACGCAGAGCTGGGAGAGGCGCCGCCCGGCCTGATTGAGGTGGCGGGCATCGCTTTGCTGGAGCGGCAGGTGCGGCAGGTTTTGAAGGCGGGTGCAGCGCAGGCAATTGTGGTGGCGGCGGCCCTTCCGGAGCCGTTGGCGAAAAGACTGGACACAGACCCGCGCGTTCAGCGGGTGGTGTCGGCGAGTGCGGCGCACAGCCGGCTTGGCTGTGACGGGCAGGCGGTGGATGCGGTGCTGCTGCTGGCGCCCGGGATCCTGCTGGATGAGCGGCTGGTTGCGGCTGCGGCGGCAGCGGGCACTGCCGATGCGCCGGTGCTGCTGGTGTTTGATGCCGAGCCGCCGAGCGGGGCAGAACGGATCGACGCGCAGGCGCACTGGGCAGGGGTGGCGCTGATGCCGCTGCCACTGGTGCACGAAACCCTGCGGGATCTGGGCGAATGGGAGCTTTCCGGGACCTTGTTGCGGGCGGCTGTTGGGGTTGGTGCGGCGCGAGTGGCAGTGGAAAGCCTGCCGCTTTATGCCCCGGCGCGGCGGCGGGAGGCCCCGATGCTGTGGGCGCGCCCAACCTCTGCGCCGGAGATCGCGGTTGCCACTGAAACGGTGATCGCGGCGGCGCAGAAAGGTTGCCTCGATTGGCCGGCCCGCTGGATCCATCCGCCGATCGAAAACCAGCTGGTGCGCTGGCTGCTGCCCACGCCTGTCACGCCCAACATGGTCACCGCATTGACCGCTATTCTTGGAGTCGCGGCAGCGGCCCTGTTTGCGATAGGTCAGCTCTGGTGGGGTTTGGCGCTGGTGCTGCTGATTGGCCCGCTGGACGGGGTGGATGGCAAGCTGGCCCGCGCGCGTCACGATTTTTCACGGTGGGGTGATCTGGAGCATGTGCTGGACAAGGCTATGGAATATGCCTGGTATCTGGCGCTGGGCTTCTGGTTTGCCCGCAACGGGCATGGCGCAGCGGCTTGGCTGGCGGCCGCTGGCATCATTATCTTCGCGCTGTCAGAGGCGCTGAAAGGTGAATATTTCCGGCGATTTACCGGGAAACAGCTGGATGATTGGGGGGCTTTCGAACGTGGCTTCCGGTTGGTGGCCGGGCGGCGAAACACCTTCTTCTGGACCCTGCTGCCCTTTGCTGCGCTGGGCCACTGGTGGCTCGGATTTCTGGTTATCCTGGCATATGCGGCGATCACATTTGCCATTGCCGAATGGCGTTTCCTGCTCGCCCTGAAGGCCTATTCGGTGTCCAACGGAGGCGATGTTGCGGCGAATTTTGCGGCAACCGCTTATGATTTCTTGCCCCGCGCGTGAAGCGGCGTTAGGGGGCTTTTCAAGTTACAGATTTATTTCGGCCACAGCCGTGCTCGTTTCGGCCAAAGCCGCGCTTTCAAGGGCGGCAAAAGCCGCGCGTTTCAAAGGACCAATGATTCCATGAATGCCATTCAAATTGCGGTCGTCGGTATCGGCAACTGCGCCAGTTCGCTCATCCAAGGTCTTGCCCATTACTCCAACGGCGGCGCCAACGAGGCCATCGGTCTGTCGCGCTGGGACCTTGCCGGTTACCGCCCGAAGGATATCAAGGTGGTTGCCGCCTGGGACGTCGATCGCCGTAAGGTGGGCAAGGACGTGGCCGAGGCGATTTTTGCCAAGCCGAATTGCACCGCCGTTTTTTGCGACCATGTGCCGACATCCGGTGTCAAGGTGCGTATGGGCGCGGTGCTGGACGGCGTTTCCGACCATATGACCGAATTCGCCGAGGATCGCGGATTTCGCATTTCCGACGCGAAAGAGCCGACGCTCGATGAGGTGGTGGAAGTGCTGAAGGCCAGCGGCGCCGATGTGCTGATGAACTACCTGCCCGTGGGCAGCCAGAAGGCCACCGAATTCTATGCCGAAGCCGCGCTGCGCGCCAAGGTTGCCTTCGTCAACAACATCCCCGTGTTCATAGCCAGCAATCCCGAGTGGGCGCGCCGTTTCCTGGAAGCCGGCGTGCCGCTGATCGGCGACGACATCAAGGCGCAGCTGGGCGCCACCATCGTGCACCGGGTGCTGACCGACCTGTTCGCCCAGCGCGGCGTGCGGCTTGATCGCACCTATCAGCTCAACACCGGCGGCAACACCGACTTCCTGAACATGCTGAACAAGGGCCGTCTTGCCTCGAAGAAGGAATCGAAGACGGAAGCCGTGCAATCGGTTGCCGAGCGCCGTCTCGAAGACGACAACATCCATGTCGGCCCTTCGGACTATGTGGCCTGGCAGAATGACAACAAGGTCTGCTTCCTGCGCATGGAAGGTCAGCTGTTCGGCGGCGTGCCGATGAACATCGAACTGCGCCTTTCGGTGGAAGACAGCCCCAATTCGGCCGGGGTTGCCATCGATCTGATCCGCTGCGCCAAGCTGGCGAAGGATCGCGGCGTGGGTGGCGTTATCCACGCGCCGGCTTCGTCCTTCTGCAAGCATCCGCCGATCCAGGTGCCCGATTCGGCTGCCTATGCAGCGCTGAACGATTTTATCAGCGGCGAAAACCGCGACGGCTCGGTCACCCGCCACTAGGCGAAATCGGGGAGGCATTTCCGATGCATGCGATCGTGCTTGCCGCGGGCGCCGGCTCGCGGCTGCGCGACGTCACGCCGGTCAAGCCGCTGCTTTCGATGCGCGGTCGGCCGCTGCTTCAGCATGTGCTGGGGGCCCTTGCGGCCGGCGGGGCGACTTCGGCCACGGTCGTGGTCGGCTATCGCGCGGACGATGTGGCAGAGGCGGCATGCGGGGCGGTGCTGCCGGTCAGCATCCGGCCCAATCCGTTATGGGACAGCACGCCGAATGGCGTTTCGCTGCTGGCGGCCGCCGGGGATGTGCGTGGGCCGACCCTGCTGTCTATGGCCGATCATCTTCTCAGCCCCGGCCTGGTTGCCGCCGTGGTCGCCGGCGCTCAGGGCGGGGTGTCGCTTGGAATCGATCGGCGACTCGGCCATCGCTGGGTGGATGAGGAAGATGTGACCCGCGTGCGGACGCGCGATGGCCGGATCGAGGCCATCGGCAAGCAGCTGCTGATGTATGATTGCTATGATACCGGCCTGTTTGTGATCCGCCCGGCGCTGATCGAGGCGCTCGCCGCGCTTTCGGACCCGTCGCTGTCGCAGGGGGTTGCGCAGCTTGCCCGGCAAGGCCAAGCGCACGCCATCGATATCGGAGATCAGGCGTGGCTGGACATAGACGATGCGCGCGCCCAGGCGCTCGCCGAGGCGGAGTGGGACTGGCGCTGAAGCCCATCCAGCTGGCCGCTCTTGTGCTGGCTGTGACTGCCGCAGTGCCCGCCGCAATGCCCGCCTATGCCGGACCCTGGGCCATGCCGGGCGACGCCCGGCTGCGCGCCGATGTGGAGCTGCTCAAATCCTTCGGGCATATCAATGGCCCGATGAATGCCTGGCCGCTGCCGTGGGCGCAGATTGACGATGGCATCGCGCATGCCCGCGCCAGTGGCACCCAGCCCCCCGCGCTGGAGGCTGCGCTGCGGCGGCTGGAGATACTGTCGGATCGCAACAGCCAGCGGTCCCGCTATGAAGTGAAGGCCAGCGCCACCACCGAAGCGGCGCTGGTGCGCGGCTTTGCCGAAACCGCGCGCAACCCCGGCGATATCAGCATCACCGCTTCGCACGATCTGGGCAATCTTTCGATCACCTGGGGCGGCAGCTGGGTGAGCGGCGGCGTGAACGATCAACCGGCAACGCAGTCCAACAACGGCTTCTCCTACGCGCCAACGCACGCTGCGCTGAAACTGGGTGATTGGGCGCTCTATGGCGGCTGGGTCGATACCTATTGGGGGCCGGGCTATGACGGCAGCCTGCTGTTTTCCACCAGTGCGCGCGCTTTTCCCAAGGTGGGCATCCGCATGATGCGGCCAAAGGATATCGATCTGCCGGTGCTGCGCTGGCTAGGCCCTGTGAGCTTCGACATGTTTGCCGGAATCCTGCGCGAAGAGCGCGATTTCGACAATCCGGCGGTGATCGGCATCCGCTTTGCATTCCAGCCCACACCCTATTTCGAGATCGGCCTGAATCGTGCGCTGCAACTGTGCGGCAGCGGTCGCCCCTGCGATTTCAAGACCATCACTCGCGCATTGATCGGCTTTGGCGATTTCGACAACACCGGCACCCCGGACGAGCCGGGCAACCAGGTGGCGGGTTTCGACATGGCCTACCGTCGCCCGATCGGCCAAACCGGTCACGCACTGAAGCTCACCTTCGAGACCGTAGCCGAAGACGCCGACAATATCCTGATCGAGCAATTCGCCCGGCAGATCGGCGGTTCGGTGCTTGGCCCGGTCGGCCAGAAGGGTGCCAGCTACGAAGCCGGCATCGAATACACCGACACACAAGCCGCCAAGTTTCTTGGCCGGCTGCTGGGCGGCGAAATCTGGCCGGGTTCCATGTACAACAATTTCATCTACACCGACGGCTATACCTATGGCCGCCGCCCGATCGGCTTCTCGCTGGATGGCGACGCCCGCATCTTCACCCTGCACGGCGCCGTAGTCGATACGAAGAATCGCCGCTGGTATGGTTCGGCGCGTGCCATCACGCTGAACCTGCACGAAGACCAGCGCTATCGCATCTCGCAAAGCCGCGAGCGCATTGGTCTGCTCACCGGCGGGGTGAACTGGCCCACAAGGATCGGCGACATGCGTTTTGAAGGGCGGCTGCAGAAGAACGCCGTGAACACGCCCGACAGCAGCCCGGTCCGGGTGCAGGCAGAAGTGGGCTGGACGTCGCGCTTCTGACGGCTATGAAGCCCGCTATGCCCGGTGTTGCCTTTTCGTTCTCAAGAGAGACCTTCTCCCTTCTCCCCTGCGGTGCACTCTGGTGGCCGGCGCAGGTGGCGCTTTTGGTGGCCGATCTGCACCTCGAAAAAGGATCATCCTTCGCCCGAAAGGGCTGGCTTCTGCCCCCCTATGATAGTCAGGACACGTTGGAGCGCCTCGCTGCCGCTATCGCCGCCACCGGCGCACGCACCCTGTTCGCGCTGGGAGACAGTTTCCACGACACCGGCGGGCCTAAGCGCCTTTGCGATGTCGCGGCTGCCCGGCTTGCAGACCTTATGCAAATTTGCGCCTTCGTGTGGATCACCGGCAACCATGATGACGACAGCGCGCACCAACTGGGCGGCCGCACCGAAACGGAGCTGGAAATCGGCGGCATCATCCTGCGCCACGAAGCCGAGCCGTTGGAGCCGCGCCCGGAAATCAGCGGGCATTTTCATCCGAAGATCAGCCTTGCCCTGCGCACGGGTCGCCGGGTCACCCGTCGCTGCATCGCTGCCACCCCGCGCAAGCTGGTGCTTCCAGCCTATGGCGCCTATGCCGGCGGCCTCGATATCGCCGACCGGGCATTCGGCACGGCGCTGGGCGAGGCGCCGGACGCGCTGCTCGCTGCATCGGGCAAGCTGCTGCGGATCGCCCCGCAAATGGAGACACGCGCATGACCTGGTTCCCGCAAGCCCACGCCCGCATTTTCTGCGCGGCTGTCAACTATGCCGCCCATCGCGACGAAATGGGCCGCGGCGAATCGGGGGCGCACCCGATGCTGTTCCTGCGCACGCCGCAATCGCTGGTTCGCGCCGGCGCGGGGTTGGTGAAGCCTGCTGGCTCCAATTGCTTCGATTTCGAAGGCGAACTGGCGCTGGTGATTGGCACCCCGGGCCGCCATATTTCGCGCGAGCGGGCGCTTGGCCATGTCGCCGGCTGGACGCCCTTCATGGATGGTTCGGTGCGGGATTGGCAGCGCCACACGGCGCAGTTCACGCCGGGCAAGAATTTCGACGCCTCGGGGAGCATTGGCCCGGATCTTGTGCCTGCCGAGGCCTTTGGCGACTATCGCGCCCGAAGCCTGACAACGCGGGTGAACGATGTCGTGGTGCAGCACACCGAAATCGCCCTGATGCTGTTCGATGCCGAAACCTTGATTTCCTATATCAGCGCCTTCACCGAGCTGCGCGAAGGCGACATCATCGCCACCGGCACCTGTGGCGGGGTGGGGGAAAAGCGCAAGCCGCCGCTGTATCTCTTTCCCGGTGACATGGTCGAAGTGGAGATTTCCGGCCTGCCGATCTTGCGCAACCCGGTGGTGGCAGAGGGCTGATTCATCGCCGATTCATGCGCATGTGCAAGGGTGAAGTTATGCGCCTGATCCCTGCTCCCATTCTTGCCTCAGCCCTGCTGCTGGCAGCGTCTCCTCTGGCAGCACAGGAAGCGCAGCCCGCAACCGTGCCCGCCGCAGAGGCAGACAGCCGCGCCGCTGTTCGTGCGGCGGCTTATGAAGCCGGCGAAATCGCCATTGCCGCCGATGAAGCCTTTGGTGAAGCTGCGGCCGGTATGGGCAAGATGATCGAAAAGGTGTTTGCCGATCTGGGCAAGCCCAACGCCTATATCGTGGGCCGCGAGGGTGGCGGCGCGCTGGTTGTTGGCCTGCGTTATGGCAAGGGCCAGCTGCACAGCAAGGTGGAGGGAGAGCGCACCGTGTACTGGACCGGCCCTTCGATCGGCCCCGATTTTGGCGGCGACGCCTCGCGCACCTTCACCCTGGTGTACAATCTGGACGACACACAGGATCTGTTCGATCGCTTTCCGGCGGTGGAAGGCCGCGCCTATCTGATCGGCGGCGTGTCGGCGAACTATCACCAGAAGGGCAATATCGTGCTGGTGCCGCTGCGGTTGGGTGCCGGCTGGCGGCTGGGCGCCAATGTCGGCTATTTGAAATATGCGCCGGAAGCGCGGGTGTTTCCGTTCTGATTGCAGTCCGTTTGCTTGAACCGGGGCGACGCGCTCCCTAAAGCACCCATTCCATGCCGCGTCGCGCCCCCTTTCTTGTCGCCTTGTCGATGCTGGCCTTTGCAACCGCCGCTGCGGCGCAGCTGCCGGATTCGGCTTTGCTGGCGCAACTGCCCGATCTGGATGCGCCCGCTGCTTCCGGCACGACGGCCGGCATGATCGAGTTCGAAGCCGACGAAATCACTTATGAAGATACGTCCGACGTGGTCACGGCCACCGGGAATGTGCTGATCGTTCGTGATCAGCAACGGCTGACGGCTGATCGCGTGGTCTATTCGCGCCGGGACGGCACCGTGGAGGCCAGCGGCAATGTGCTTGTGGACAATGGCGATGGTGCCCGCGCCGTAGCCGATCGCTTCCAGCTGAACGAAAGCCTGCGCGATGGCGCGGTGGAAAATATCCTCATCATCCTGCGCGACGAAGCCCGGCTGGCGGCCGATAGCGGCTTGCGGCAAGACAATCGCAGCACGTTGAACCGCGCGGTCTACTCGCCCTGTGCGGTGATCAACGCCGCAGGCTGCCCCACCGAGCCGGTCTGGTCGATCAAGGCGGTGCGGGTGGTACATGATCCGGTGAAAGGCCGCGTCTCCTATCGCAAGGCGCGGCTGGAAATGTTCGGCATCCCGCTGGTCGCGCTGCCGAAAATGTCGCATCCTGACAGCTTCGATCGCAACCAGTCCGGCATCCTTTCACCCGATATCCGCATCTCGCGCGAGCTTGGGCTCGAATTGTCTCTGCCCTATTTCTGGAGCATTGCGCCAGACAAGGATCTGACCGCCACTGGTTATCTTTACACCAACGAGAATCCGGTGGTGGGGCTGGAATATCGCCAGCTGCTGAAGGGCGGGCCGGTGCAGATCGGTGGTCGCT
>JAIMJL010000028.1 GCA_020693225.1 Sandarakinorhabdus sp.
GGTGTGGCTTTTTGCGCTTTTCGCGACCTGCTCGGGGGTGCCCGTGGCGATGATCTGGCCGCCGCCGCTGCCGCCTTCGGGGCCGAGATCGATGATGTGGTCTGCCGTTTTGATGACTTCGAGATTGTGTTCGATGACGACGACGGTGTTGCCCTGCTCGACGAGCGCGTGGAGCACTTCGAGGAGTTTGCGCACATCCTCGAAATGCAGGCCGGTGGTGGGTTCATCGAGGATGTAGAGCGTCTGGCCGGTGGCGCGGCGGGAGAGTTCCTTCGCGAGTTTGACGCGCTGGGCTTCGCCGCCGCTGAGCGTGGTTGCCTGTTGCCCGACATGGACATAGCCGAGGCCGACTTCTTCCAGCATTTTCAGCCGGTCGCGGATGGGCGGGACGGCCTGGAACAGCTGCACCGCGTCGGTGACGGTCATGTCCAGCACGTCGGAGATGCTGTGGCCCTTGTGTTTCACTTCCAGCGTTTCGCGGTTGTAGCGCTTGCCCTGACAGACATCGCACTGGACATAGACATCGGGCAGGAAGTGCATTTCGATCTTGATCATGCCGTCGCCCTGGCAGGCTTCGCAGCGGCCGCCTTTCACGTTGAAGCTGAAGCGGCCGGGCTTGTAGCCGCGGGCGAGGGATTCGGGGAGACCGGCGAACCAGTCGCGGATGTGGGTGAATGCGCCGGTGTAGGTGGCGGGGTTTGATCGGGGCGTGCGGCCGATCGGGGACTGATCGATGTCGATCACCTTGTCCAGATGCTCGAGGCCGGTCAGCTGATCGTGCGGGCCGGAGTGGATGCGGGCGCCGTTCAGCGCGCGGGCGGCGCTGGGGTAAAGCGTGTCGACGATGAGGCTGGATTTGCCGCTGCCGGATACGCCGGTGATGCAGGTGAAGGTGCCCAGGGGAATGCTGGCGGTGACATTCTGCAGATTGTTGCTGCGGGCGCCGGTGATGACGATGTTTTTTCCCTTGCCCTTTCGGCGGGTGGCGGGGACGGGGACGAAGCGGCGGCCGGAGAGATAGTCGCCGGTGAGGCTGTTCCTGTTGGCGAGAATATCGGCGAGGCTGCCTTCGGCGACGACGGTGCCGCCGAGCTTGCCGGCACCGGGGCCCATGTCGACGATGTGATCGGCGGTGCGGATGGCGTCTTCGTCATGCTCCACGACGAGCACGGTGTTGCCGAGATCGCGCAGGCGCTTCAGGGTTTCGAGCAGGCGATCATTGTCGCGCTGGTGCAGGCCGATCGATGGCTCATCGAGGACATAGAGGACACCGGAGAGGCCGGAGCCGATCTGCGAGGCGAGGCGGATGCGCTGCGATTCACCGCCGGAAAGCGTGCCGGACTTGCGATCGAGGCTGAGGTAACCGAGGCCGACGTTGACGAGGAAGCCGAGCCTTTCGTTGATTTCCTTGAGAATCCGGGTGGCGATCTGGTTCTGCTTGTCGGTGAGGTGGGGTGGCAGGGCGAGGAACCATTGCGCGGCTTCGAACACGCTGCGGTGGGTGGACTGCGAGATATGCTCGCCGGCGATCTTGACGCTGAGCGATTCCGGGCGGAGGCGGGCGCCGTTGCAGGCTTCGCAGGGGGCGGAGGACTGGTAGCGGCCGAGTTCTTCGCGCATCCAGGCGGATTCGGTTTCGCGGAAGCGCTTGTCGAGATTGGCGATGACGCCTTCGAAGGCCTTTTGCACTTCGTAGCTTTTGCGGCCGTCTTCGAAGCGCAGGGTGATCGGCTTTCGGGCGGTGCCGTGCAGGATGGCGTTCCGGGTTTCTTCCGGCAGCTTGCTCCACGGCTGGGCGAGGGTGCCGCCATAGGCTGCGACGACGGAGCCGAGCACCTGCATATAATATGGACTGGGGGGTGAGGATTTGGCCCAGGGGACGACGGCGCCTTCCTTCAGGCTGGCGGCCTCGTTCGGAACGATGAGTTCGGGGTTGAAGAAGAGGCGTTCGCCGAGACCGTTGCAGGTGGGGCAGGCGCCTTGCGGGGCGTTGAAGGAAAACAGGCGCGGCTCGATTTCCGGCAGGGTGAAGCCGGAGACGGGGCAGGCGAATTTTTCCGAGAAGGTGAGGGCCCTCACCCCGCTCGCCTCTGGCGAGTCGCCCTCTCCCGCAGGCGGGAGAGGGGGGTCTACCAGCTCGACGGTGGCGAGGCCTTCGGCGAGTTTGAGGGCGGTTTCGAAGGATTCGGCCAGGCGCGGTTCGAGATCGGGGCGGATGACGAGGCGATCGACCACGACATCGATGTCGTGCTTGTATTTCTTGTCGAGCTGCGGCGCGTCTTCGATTTCGTGGATTTCGCCGTTGATGCGGATGCGGGTGAAGCCGGCGCGCTTGTATTCGGCGATTTCCTTTCGATACTCGCCCTTGCGGCCGCGCACGACGGGCGCGAGCAGCATGATGCGGGTGCCTTCGGGGAGCGCCATGACGCGATCGACCATCTGGCTGACGGTTTGCGCTTCGATCGGCAGGCCGGTGGCGGGGCTGTAGGGCACGCCGACGCGGGCCCAGAGCAGGCGCATATAATCATAGATTTCGGTGACGGTGCCGACGGTTGAGCGGGGGTTCTTGCTGGTGGTTTTCTGCTCGATGCTGATGGCCGGCGAGAGGCCTTCGATATGGTCTATGTCGGGCTTCTGCATGAGCTCGAGGAACTGCCGGGCATAGGCGGAGAGGGATTCCACATAGCGGCGCTGGCCTTCGGCATAGATGGTATCGAAGGCGAGGGAGGATTTGCCGGAGCCGGAGAGGCCGGTGATGACGATCAGCTTGTCGCGCGGCAGGTCGATATCGACATTTTTCAGATTGTGTTCGCGGGCGCCGCGGACGGAAATATGGGTGAGCATGGCTATGTTCTATCTCTGTTCCGCGAAGGGGGAAAGTCTGAATATGTGGTCGCCTATCTGGCGGCGGGGGGGATTCCAAGGGGGCGGGATGCCGCTTGCGGCTTGCCGTTGTTTTGGCAGGTGGCATGACGATGGCGAGGATTCGGCGGAATTCGTCGGCAGGCTTTACAGTGTTAACGGGCTGTCGCGACCCACGATTTTGTAAGCTGTTGTAATTAAAGCCGTCCTGAAATTGGCACCAATCTTGCATGAGTTTTGTTAAGCAGTGACGGTCACTGCTCTTGGAGGAAATCATCATGCGAATATTGACACCGGTGGTTGCGGCCCTTGCACTTGCCGCAGCGGCAGCCCCTGCCAGCGCCTCGCTCAACCTGTTTCAGCAATTTGTGGGCAGCTATGGCCTGTCTACCGATGGCGGCGGCAGTATCGGATCGACATATACGGTGAACGCGTTTGTGCCGGTTGGCGCGACGGTGACCGGTGCCTGGCTGTATCAGGCGAATTTCTTTGACCTTGTCACCTCGCCGATCACCCTGGACGGCAATGCGCTGACCTTTGGCCCGCGCTTTGACAACGCCAACGGCCTGGGGGCCACGCGCGCCGATGTGACCGCGCTGGCGGCGGCCAAAATCAATGGCGGCGCCGGCGGCACCTATTCCTTTTCGGTGACCGAATTCGGCGCCAATGTGAGCGGGGTTGGCCTGGTTGTGGTGTATTCCGATCCGACGCTGCCGACGCAGACGATTGCGATCATGGATGGCTTCAGCGCGGTGGAAGGTGATACCTTCACGGCGAGCTTTGCCAACGCGCTGGACCCGACGGCAGGCGGCTTTGTTGCCGACTTCCGGCTGGGCATCAACCACAGCTGCTGCGGCCAGGCATCCACCGTGGCGGTGAACGGCACGACGATCACCACCGTGGCCGGTGATCTGGATGACGGCGATGCGGTGGACAATTCCGCCTTGATCACCGTTGGCGGCAATGACGATGCCTTTTCCCCGTTCCTGCCGGCGTATGGCGATGATCATGAACGCTATGACATTTCCGGGCAGATCAGCCTGGGCGACACCTCCATCAAGGTGGATACGTTGAACCCGAGCACTGATGACAATATCTTCCTGGCCACCTTCCTGGTGTCTGGCGAAGGCGTGATCATCACGCCGGGTGTGCCGGAACCGGCGACCTGGGCGATGCTGATCAGCGGCTTTGGCATGGTGGGCTTTGCGGCCCGGCGGCGGCGCGTGGCTGCCCAAGCCTGAGGCTTTGCTTGAACAAGGAAAGGGGCCGGCGGGAAACCGCCGGCCCCTTTTTCTTGCCCGCCGTAGCGCCTCCCCTCTCCCTCAAGTGGTGGGGGAGGATATTGATCAGGCGGTAATGGCGCGGCGGCGGCGCAGGGCGCTGCCGACAAGGCCGAAGCCGGTGATCAGCATCGCCCAGGTGGCCGGTTCGGGGACGAAGCCGATGTTGCCGCCATGGTTCACGGCATCGATGGCGAGGGCTTCTAAGGCGGAGGCATCGAAGCCGCTTTCGCCGCTCTGCCGCGCCTGCAGGCGAACTTCATCGAAGTTCACGCCGGAGAAGCCGTAGAAGTTGAAGCCGGTCTGATAGTTGGAGACAAAAGCGAACTCGCCGGTTCCGACGCTGACGCCGCCGAGCAGCACATCGTATTGCAGGGCGCCGGCAGTCGTGAACCAGCCAGTGCTGGCCTGGAACTCGACCGCATCGATGATGCCGCCGAAGGTGATGCGGGTGTAGCCGGTGCTTCCGCCCGAAGGATACCAGCTGTAGCTGCCTTCCGCCGCTTGCGAGTCGGTCCAGATGTTGCCGGGCGTGCCGACATACTGCACCGAGATGGCCTGTTCGGTGTAGGGCGTGGCCCCTGGATAATTTGTGGTGCTGCCCATGCCTTCGAAGCCGTTGTAGTTGGTGTAGCCAGCCAGGAAATCGGTGGTGTGGGTGGTGAGTGCGCTGGCCGCTGTGGCGAACGACGCGGCGAACGATGTGGCGATTGCGAATGCTGCAATGGTTTTCATGCTATCCCCCTGTGTGACCGGTCATGCGAACGCGCTTCGACCGAGGGTGGTGTATAGCAAATAGACACGGCCAATGCCATACGGTTTTGCCAATGTGAAAATCGCGCCTGCCCCGGGGTCGGAATGCTGATAATCTGCTGCTAAGGGGGCAATATGCTTCGCTGGGTTGCCATCCTTGGTGCGATTGTTGTTGCCATCACAATTGCGCTTTCGTTTCACCAGCCGCCGATGCGGCTGATGCCAGCACCGAAGGCGTTTACCGATGGGCTGCCGACCGCCTTTGCCGCCAATCCGGAGCTGGCGAAGGACAATCGCATCGAGTTTTTCTATGCGACCAACCGGCTGGCGGTGGGGCCGCGCAACAACCGCACCTATGCGATTGCGCCGGGGCGCGATCTGCATCTGGGGGTGGGGACGATCCGGATCGGCGGGCCGCAGACGACGTGGGACCAGATCTATGCCTTTTCCACCGGGCGGAGCGACGACAAGCGGCCGCAGCTGAACCTGGAAGGGCTGGCGGAATTCGCCTCGCTGGATGAAGATGCGGATCCGCTGCCACCCGGTGCCCGCGCCTGGTTCCAGCTGATCGATGCGGCGCTGGAGCGGAGCGCCGACAAGGACATCATCATCTATGTGCATGGTGCCAATTCGACGGTGGAGCGGGCGGCGGGGCAGGCGGCACAGCTGCGGCATTTCACCGGGCAGAATTCGCTGGTGCTGCTGTTTGCCTGGCCGACGGCGGAGAATTTCCTGCGCTATTCCGACGATATCGAGACCGCCTTTGGCGCGGCCCCGCGGCTGGCCCGGCTGGTGCAGCTGCTGGCGGCGAACACCCGCGCGCGGACTATCGATGTGATGACCTACAGCGCCGGCGGCACGGTGGGGAGCGACGGGCTGGCGCTGGTGGGGCGGGAGGCACGGCTGCCGGGGGCTGCCGATCCGCGGCTGGGCGAAGTGTATCATGCCGCACCCGACGCGGATTTTCGCGGCTTTGTGGATGATCTGAGGGACTATGCCGGGGTGGCACGGCGGGTTTCGGTTGCGGTGAATCTTGGCGATTCGACGCTGCGGCTTTCGCAGACGATCAACCGCGGATCGCGCGCCGGGCGGCCGGATATCGCCGAGCTGAGCCCGAACCAGGCGCGCTTTCTGCTGGACGCGGTGACCGAGCAGGGGGTGGAGGCCATTCGGGTGCGGCCGGAGAATATTCCGGGGCTTTCGGAGCGGTCACACACTTTCTGGTATAACGATCCGTGGGTTTCCAGCGACGTGCTGATTACCTTCCTGTTTCATCTGTCGCCAGAAGCGCGGGGGTTGAAAGGCGAACCGGCGGCGGACGGGGCGGCGACAGTATGGACCTTCCCGGCCGACTATGATGCGCGGCTGCCGGGGGTGATGGCGGGGCTCAGGGAGACGGTGGCGGCGGCGCAGTAGGCGCAGCAGGTTTGGCGGGCTCGCGGGCGAAGTGCCCGGTTTCCAGAAAGGCCAGCGTTTGCGCAATCACTTGCGCATCCAGCAGCATCAGCGTGTGCGACACCGGCAGGACGATGTGATCGGCCATGCCGTCCACCTTTGTGCCGGCGACCGTGACCTTGCCGTCGTTGGGCTTGGGCAGCAGCATCGGCAGCACCGGATCATAGGGCTTGTTGCCGGCGATGATGCCGAGCGGATAATCCACCGGTCCGAGAATGCGCTCGTCTGCCTCGGTGCGGCCGGTGCGCAGCTGGCCGCCGACCTGGCCGAGGATGACCTTTTCCAGCCCGAACCGGGTGACCAGATCGGCGAGCGGACTGCCGCAGTTGGGTGGTGCCAGCATCACCACGCGCGCCAGCCCCTGCGGGCGGCGGCGGGTGATCAGCGCGCGGGCAATCAGGCCGCCGAGCGAATGGGTGACGATATCGAGCGGGCCGGGATGCGCCTCGCGGAAGGCGGTGAGGCGCGCATCGATGGCATCGAGAATGGCGGGCAGGCTGCTGTATAGCCCATAGGTGGGGGCGAGCGTGGCATGGCCCTGCTTGCGCAAGGCAGTTGCCAGCGGGCGCATGGATATACCGGTGCGGCCGAGACCGTGCAGGAGGAGCGTGGCGTGCGGGGTGTTCGCGGAGTTCATGCTGCGCGATTTTTTGCCTCCGGCGGGCAGGGGGATAATCCCCCTGCACCCTTGCCTTTTGTGGCTGCGCCATGGCGGCGGGGGTGGGCGTGTTCGGCCGGAGTTTTGCAAGCCTGCGGCGCGATGTGGCGGGCGCCGCAGGCATTTTTGGCATGGCTCCGGGCAGGGAGATGCCAGCTTTCGCTGGCATGACGGGCAAAATAGATGGGCGTTATGGCTTCGGATGCTCGCCAACACCCACGCATCCAAAGCAAAAAATGGGGGTCTGGGGCCTCAGGCCCCAGCCGCCGGAGGCGCATCCCTTGCAAAGCTCAGGCCTTGATTTCGCGGGCAAGCGCCTTGCGGGTTTTTTCGCCATAGGGCGGTTTGAAGCCGGCGAGGCCGGCGAGGTCCATCTTGGGTTGTTTGTAAATGCTTTTGGCGTGGCTGAAGGTTTTGAAGCCGTCGGCGCCGTGGTAGCTGCCCATGCCGGCCGGGCCGATGCCGCCGAACGGCAGGTCTTCGGCGGAGACGTGAAACAGCACATCGTTCAGGGTGACGCCGCCGGAAATGGTGCGATCGAGCACGCGCCGCTCTTCGGCAGCATCGGTTCCGAACCAGTAGAGGCCGAGCGGGCGATCATGGGCGTTGATATAGGCGATGGCTTCGTCGACCTGATCGTAGGTCTTGATGGGCAGGACCGGGCCGAAGATTTCTTCCTGCATCACGGTCATTTCGTCGGTGGGGTTGCGGATCAGGGTGAGCGGCATCTTGTTGGTGTTCTGCTTCGAGAAATCCTCGTTGCCGGGGTTTATTTCGAGAATTTCAGCGCCCTTTTCGCGGGCATCGGCGATGTGCGCTTCGAGGCGGTCGCGGTGACGTTTGGAGATGACGCTGGTGTAGTCATCATTGGCGAGCAGGGTGGGATACATGCGCGCCGTGGCGGCTTGCAGGCCGGCGACCACGGCTTGTACATTCTCTTGCGGCACCAGGAGATAATCGGGCGCGAGGCAGATCTGGCCGGCGTTCATCAGCTTGCCCATGGCGACGCGTTCGGTGGCTTGCGCGAGATCGGCGGAGCGGCCGAGGATGGTGGGGGATTTGCCGCCGAGTTCGAGCGTGACGGGGACGAGATTTTTTGCCGCTGCGGCCATGACATGGCGGCCGATCGAGGTGGCGCCGGTGAAGATCAAATGATCGAAGGGCAATTCGGAGAAGGCGCGGCCGACTTCCGGCCCGCCGGTGACGACGGCGATTTCGGTTTCATCGAAATGCTGGCGGAAGGCGGTGCGCATGAGTTCGGAGGTGGCGGGGGTGAACTCCGAGGGCTTGATGAGCGCGCGGTTGCCGGCGGCGAGCACGCCGGCGAGCGGCGAGAAGGTGAGGTTTACCGGGAAGTTCCACGGCGCGATGATGCCGACGACGCCCTTGGGCTGATATTCGATATGCGCTTTGGCGCCGAGCAGGCCGAGCGGAAAATCGAGGCTGCGCTTTTCCGGGCGCATCCAGCTTTGCAGATGTTTCATGGCGTGCTTGATGGGTTTGACCGAGGCCATGATATCGGTGACCAGCGACATCTCGGTGGAGCGGTGGCCGAAATCGTCGGACAGCGCCTTCACTAATCCGTCCTTGTGTTCGAGCAGCAATTTCAGCGCGCGCTCCAGACGATCGTGGCGGATGGCGGCGGCAACGGGAAGCTCGGCCATGAAGGCCTTGCGCTGGGCATCGAGCAGGGCGCGCATGGCGGCGGCATCCCGGGCGTGGGCTTCTTCGATCTGGCTCATGCGTCGCGTCCCTCAACGGTTCTTGTGCGCGCGAAGATAGACGGATGCGGGCAGGCGGCAAGGGGCGGATTTCATGGCGGCTTGTTTGGCGCTCTTTCCGCGCTATGCCTTGCGCCGGGAGAAGGGGCCGGGAGAGAGATGCGGGTGGCACAGTGGCGGAACTGGTCTGGCAGCGTGGTGGCAAGCCCTGCGGCACTGCTGCGGCCGCGCACGCTGGAGGCGCTTTCGGCTTGCGTGGCGGATTCTGCAAAGCTGCGGGTGGTGGGGGCGGGGCACAGCTTCATGCCATTGTGCGAGACGGCTGGAACCCTGGTTTCGCTGGGCGATATGGAGGGCGGGCTGGACATTGCCGCCGATCGGCAGAGCGCGTGGGTGCCGGCCGGATGGGGGCTGGACCGGCTGACGGCGGCGCTTTGGGCGGAAGGGCTTTCGCTGATCAACCAGGGCGATATCAATCCGCAGGCGCTGGCCGGGGCGACGGCGACCGGCACGCACGGAACGGGCGCGACATTGGGCAGTCTTTCGACGCAGGCGCTGGGCTATCGGCTGGTGCTGGCCGACGGATCGCTGGTGGAGTGCAGTGCGGACTGTGAGGCGGCGCTGTTTCAGGCGCAGCGGCTTTCGCTCGGCTTGCTGGGGGTGGCAACCGCGATCCGGATCGCCGTGCTGCCGGCCTATCATCTGGAGGAGCGGGTGTGCCGGAAGCCGCTGTCGCAAGTGGCGGAGCGGATCGATGCGCTGGCGGCAGCGACGCGGCATATGGAATTTTTCGTGTTTCCCTATAGCGACGATGTGATCTTCAAGACCCTGCATCCGGTGGCGGACGCGGGCGAATTCACGGGCGGCAGTGATGTGGACGGCAGTGAAGTGGGCGAGGGGATATTCCGCACGGTGTGCCGGATTGGCGCGCGCGCGCCCCGCCTGATCCCGGCAATGCAGCGGGGGATGATGTGGGCGTCTGCGAAGCCGGGCAGGCGGGTGGGGCCGGCTTACCGGATTTTTCCGTCAGACCGGACGGTGCGGTTCGAGGAGATGGAGTATGAATTTCCGCGCGGCGCGGGCCTGGCAGCCTTGCGGGCAGCAATCGCGCACATCCGCCGCGAGCGGCTGCCCATCGCCTTTCCGTTTGAATATCGGCTGGCGGCGGCGGATGATATCTGGCTGAGCCCGTTCAACCGCGACCTTGTGGGAGAAGATGGCGGGGAATCGGTTTCGTTTCACCAATATGCGCCAATGCCGTGGCGGGCGCATTTCGCCGCCATCGAGGCGATCTTTCAGGCACATGGCGGGCGGCCGCACTGGGCCAAGCGGCACACGCTGGGGCCGGCAGATGTGGCGCGGCTTTATCCGAAGGCGACGGATTTTGCGGCCTTGCGCCGACGGGTTGATCGGCACGCGAAATTCGCCAATGCGCATCTGGAAACGCTGTTCGGGATTGCCGCATGACCGATGATGAAATGCATGCGCCGCTGATTGGCCTGCCGGGGTCGCGGGCGCGGTTGAACACGCCTGTGCTGGTGATCGATCGTCCGGCGCTGGAGCGCAACATTGCCCGGATGGCGGGCTTTTCAGCAGAGCATGGGCTGAAGCTGCGGCCGCACGCGAAAACGCACAAGAGCGCCGACATTGCCCGGATGCAGCTGGCGGCGGGCGCTGTCGGCATATGCTGCGCCAAGCTGGGCGAGGCGGAGGCGCTGGCCGATGCCGGGGTGACGCGCGGGCTGCACATCACCTCGCCGGTGGTGTCGGCGCCGGCGATTGCGCGGCTGGCGGCGCTGAATGCGCGCGCGCAGGATCTGATGCTGGTGGTGGATCATCCGGACAATGCGGCGGCGCTGGGCGTGGCCTGCACGCAGCCGCTGCGGGTGTTGATCGATGTGGACCCGGGCATCCGGCGGACCGGCGTTGCTTCGGCGGCGGCGGCGGTGGCGCTGCTGGCGGCCATCCGCGCGCAGCCGATGCTGCGCTATTGCGGGGTGCAATATTATTGCGGGATGCAGCAGCATATCGCCGGATTTGCCGATCGGGCGGCGGCGATGGCGGATCGGGCGGACTATCTGCGCGGCGTGATCGCTGCGCTTTCGCAGGCAGACGGCGCGCCGGAGATCGTTTCGGGCGGCGGCACGGGGACGCACCGGATCGATGCCACGCTGGGGCTGTTCACGGAATTGCAGGTGGGCAGCTATGTGTTCATGGACAGCCAATATGCCGCCTGCGACCTGACCGAAGGCGAGCCGCCTTTCGAGACGGCGCTGATGGTGGACAGCCGGGTGGTGAGCGCCAACGCGCAGGGGATGGCGACGCTGGACGCCGGCTACAAGGCCTTTGCGACCGATGCCGAGCCGCCGCGGGTTCTGACCGGCGCGCCGGCGGGAAGCCAGTATTTTTTCATGGGCGACGAACATGGTGCGCTGCTGGTGCCGGACGGGCGCGTGCCGGGGCTGGCCGAAGTGGTGACACTGGCGGCACCGCACTGCGACCCGACGGTGAATTTGTATGATTGCTATCATGTGGTGGAGGGGGATGTGTTGCGCGGCATCTGGCCGGTGACGGCACGGGGGCGGTCGCGCTGAGGGGCGTGGTTTCGGCGCGGTCGCCTTTTTGCCTCCGGCGGGCCCCCTTTTGCCTCCGGCGGGCCCCCTTTTGCCTCCGGCGGGCAAGGGGATAATCCCCTTGCATCCCTGATTCTTGTGCGGGATGGACTGGGGGATGGGGCCAGGGATGACGGCCTGCGGCGCAGCCTGATGGCGCCGCAGGCCTTCATTCCAGTGCAGCAGCGCAAACCGCACTGGTGAAGCGCAAAGGCCAAAACAAGGGGTCTGGGGCCGAGACCCCAGCCGCCGGAGGCGCCTGCTTTCATGGCCGCGAATTCCGGGCGCGGCGTGAATTCTTGACAGCAGCACGCGGCGCGTATAACGCCGCGCCTCCAATCCACACGCGCCGGGACACTTTCCGGTGCCTGGGCCACAGCCCGGGCTTACCAGCGCGGCGGCAACAACCGGTCAGGAGAAAACGCATGACGACACCGCAAGTGTCCATGGCGCAGCTGCTTGAGGCAGGCGCCCACTTTGGTCACCAGACGCATCGCTGGAACCCGCGCATGAAGCCCTATATTTTCGGCGAGCGCAACGGCATTCACATTCTCGATCTTTCGCAGACGGTTCCACTGTTTGCGCGCAGCCTGGATTTTGTGCGGGCGACCGCGGCGGCGGGTGGCAAGGTGCTGTTCGTTGGCACCAAGCGGCAGGCGCAGGAGCCGATTGCCGAGGCGGCGCGGCGGTCTGGCCAGCATTTTGTCAACCATCGCTGGCTGGGCGGCATGCTGACCAACTGGAAGACGATTTCCGGCTCCATCAAGCGTTTCAAGACGCTGGAGGAGCAGCTGGCGGGCGACACGCTGGGCTTCACCAAGAAGGAAGTCCTGAAGATGACCCGCGAGCGCGACAAGTTCGAGGCGTCGCTGGGCGGCATCCGCGACATGAACGGCCTGCCGGACCTGATGTTCGTGGTGGATGTGAACAAGGAAGATCTGGCCATCAAGGAGGCCAATGTGCTGGGCATTCCGGTGATTGCGATCCTGGATTCCAACACCGATCCGGCGAACATCGCCTTCCCGGTTCCGGGCAATGACGATGCCGCGCGGGCGATCCAGCTGTATTGCAACGCGGTGGCGGATGCGGTGCTGGCTGGCCGCACCGGCAAGCAGGCTGCCGAGGGCGTGGATCTGGGTGCCATGGCCGAGCCGGAAATGGAGCCTGTGCTCACCGTTTGAGCCGGGTTGCAGCGTCTGGTTGGCGCGGCTGTCATCAATTTGAAAACCTGGGGCTGCACGGGCGTGCGGCCCCACATTCTATAGAAGGAGCCGGACATGGCCGAGATTTCCGCAAAGCTGGTGAAGGACCTGCGCGACCGCACGGGCGCGGGCATGATGGATTGCAAGAAGGCGCTGGTGGAGACCGCGGGCGATTTCGAGAAGGCGGTGGACTGGCTGCGCACCAAGGGTCTGGCCTCTGCGGCCAAGAAGGCCGGGCGCACGGCGGCCGAAGGGCTGGTGGGCGTTGCCGTGAACGGTGCCAAGGGCGCGGTGGTCGAGATTAATTCCGAGACCGATTTCGTGGCCAAGAATGCGCAGTTCCAGGGCTTTGTGGCCGATGTGGCGAAGCTGGCGCTGGGCACCGGTTCCGATGTGGAGGCCCTGCTGGCGGCGGCGCACCCGGCGGGTGGCAGCGTGCAGGATGTGCTGACCAACAATATCGCGACGATCGGCGAGCAGCAGGCAGTGCGCCGGGCCGAGATCGTGGAAGCGACCGGCGTCGTGGCTTCCTATGTGCACAATGCGGCGGCCCCGGACATGGGCAAGATCGGCGTGCTCGTGGCGCTGGACAGCGATGGCGACAAGTCGGCGCTGATGGCGCTGGGCAAGCAGATTGCCATGCACATTGCAGCCGCCAACCCGCTGGCCATCCATGCCGAGGAGCTTGATGCCGACCTTCTGGCGCGCGAGCGGGCGATTGCTGCGGAAAAGGCGGCAGCCTCGGGCAAGCCGGCGGATATCGTGGAGCGCATGGTGGACGGCGCGGTGAAGAAATTTGCCGGCGAAGTGGCGCTGATGAGCCAGGTGTTCGTGATCGACGGCAAATCCAAGGTTGCCGATGTGGTGGCCGCCGAAGCGAAGAAGCTGGGCAGCGACATCAAGGTGGCGCGGTTCGTGCGTTTCCAGCTGGGCGAGGGCATCGAGAAGGCGGCCACCGATTTTGCCGCCGAAGTGGCGGCGACGGCCGGGCTGGCCTGAGCGGCACCCCGGTCTTCAACGGCTTGACGGAAACGTGACACGGGCCGGGCGCTTTCGAGCGCCCGGCCCGTTGCTCTGTGCGGGCGGTATGACGGGTGCGCGGACGGACCGGGCGTTGCGTTGCAATCCCCCTTTGCGCCGCCCTGCCCTTGGCGCTAAGGATCGCGCCACCCCCTCATGACCGGATGCAGCAGGCCCGATGACCACCCCCCGATACAAGCGCGTGATGCTGAAGCTTTCGGGCGAGGTGTTGATGGGGGATCGGCAATTCGGGATTGATCCGGCCTTTGTGGCCAAGCTGGCGCGCGACGTGAAGGCGGCGAAGGAGACCGGGTTGGAGATTTGCCTGGTGATCGGCGGCGGCAACATCTTTCGCGGCATGGCCGGTGCGGCGGCCGGCATGGACCGGGCGCAGGCGGATTATATGGGCATGCTGGCGACTGTGATGAACGCGCTGGCGATGCAGAATGCGCTGGAGCAGCTGGGCGTGCACACCCGCGTGCAGAGCGCGATCCAGATGGACCAGGTGTGCGAGCCGGTGATCCGCAGGCGGGCCGAGCGGCACCTGGAAAAGGACCGGGTGGTGATTTTTGCCGCCGGCGTTGGCAGCCCCTATTTCACCACCGACAGCGGGGCGGCGCTGCGGGCGGCGGAAATGAAGTGTGATGCGCTGTTCAAGGGCACGTCGGTTGACGGGGTGTATGACAGCGATCCCAAGACAAACCCGGATGCGGTGCGCTATGATAGCATCAGCTATGATCAGGTGCTGGGCGACAATCTGAAGGTGATGGATGCCGCCGCCATTGCGCTGTGTCGAGACAATGGCATTCCGATTGTGGTGTTCAATATCCGGGAAGACGGGAATCTTGCCCGCGTGTTGACGGGAGAGGGCGTCAGCACGGTTGTGGTTCCCAAAGCCAAGACGACCGAAAACACAAAAGGACAGGCCCATGGCAGAGTTTGATGCAGCCGCCGCGAAGGCGGATCTGGAGCGCCGGATGAAGGGCGCGGTGGAAACGTTGAAGGCGGATCTGGGCGGTTTGCGCACGGGCCGCGCCTCCACCACCCTGCTCGATCCGGTGACGGTGGAGGTTTATGGATCGCACATGGCGCTGTCGCAGGTGGCAACCGTGACGGCGCCGGAGCCGCGCATGCTGGCCGTGCAGGTTTGGGACAAGGCGAATGTGCAGCCGGTGGAAAAAGCCATTCGCTCGGCGGGCCTGGGTCTGAACCCGATTTCCGAGGGCCAGACGCTGCGGCTGCCGATTCCGGATCTGACCGAAGACCGGCGCAAGGAGCTGGCCAAGCTGGCGACGCAATATGCCGAAAAAGCGCGGATCGCGGTGCGCAATGTGCGCCGCGACGGGATGGAAACGCTGAAGGCGGCGGAAAAGAAGGGCAAGATCTCGCAGGATGATCAGAAGCGCCAGGAAGGCGAGGTGCAGAAGCTGACCGACAAGGCGATCGTGGACATCGATGCTGCGTCGGCTGCCAAGGAGAAGGAAATCCTTGGCAAGTGAGATGGTTCGCGCAGGCGTCACGCACGGCCGTGGCTGACAGCGCCCTGGCACCGGTCAAGGGCGGGCCGCGGCATGTTGCCATCATCATGGATGGCAATGGCCGCTGGGCAAAGGCGCGGCATCTGCCGCGCGTGGCCGGGCACCGGGCGGGGGTGGAATCGGTGCGCCGGGTGGTGCGGGCGGCACCGCAGCTGGGCATCGAGACGTTGACCTTATATGCCTTTTCATCCGAAAACTGGAGCCGGCCGGCGGACGAAGTGTCGGATCTGATGGGCTTGCTGCGGCACCATCTGATCGCCGAGCTGGACGAGCTTGCGGACAATGACGTGCGGCTGCGGTTGATCGGTGACTGGCGTTCGATGCGATCCGATGTGGTGGCCGGGCTGGAGCGGGCAATTGCAGCGACTGCCGGGAACAGGGGGCTTCAGCTTGCTGTGGCGCTCAATTATGGCGCGCAGGACGAGATGATCCGCAGCGTGCGCACGCTGGCAGAGGCGGTGAAGGCCGGCACGCTTGATCCGGCGCGCATCACGCCGGAGATGCTGGCGGCGGGGCTGGACACTGCCGACCTGCCGCCGGTGGATCTGATCATCCGATCGTCTGGCGAGCAGCGGCTTTCCAATTTCCTGCTGTGGCAGGCAGCCTATGCCGAATTCTGGTTCACCGAGACCTTGTGGCCGGATTTCGACGAGGCGACCTTGCGGCAGGCGGCCGAGGTTTTTGCGGCGCGCGAGCGTCGTTTTGGCGGGCGCTAGCGCCCTGTCTGCGCCGGCCAAGACATCCGGCGGGCAGCTGGGGTCGCGCGTGATTGTCGGCGCGTTCCTGGCAGCGGTGGCAATTGCCGATATCTGGATCGGCGGCTGGGCTTTCGTGGCGATGATCGCGCTTGGCACCTCGATCGTGGCCTGGGAATGGGGCGCCATGCACGGCGACTCCCGCATTTTCCGCGCGGGCACAGTCTTTATTATCTGTGGTGCATCTGTGGTGGCGATGATCCGCGACCCGCTGCATGCATTGGCCGCGCTCGGCGCCGGTCTGTTCATTGGTGCCGTCTGGCGCCTCGGACAAGTTCCCCAGGTTCGCCGTGGCTGGGCGCAAAGCGTTGCGGGAGGCCTTTATGCGGGGCTTCCTGCTGTCGCGCTCATCACGCTGCGCAACCAGCCTGATGGCTTGGCGCTCGTCATGTGGACGATGGCTCTGGTCTGGATGACCGACATCGGCGCCTATTTCGCTGGGCGGGGGATTGGCGGGCCGAAGCTGTGGCCGGCGATCAGCCCGAACAAGACCTGGGCCGGGCTTTTTGGTGGCGCGGCGGCGGCGGGGGTTTTCAGCGCGCTGTTCGGCCATTTTGCCGGCTGGGCGCAGGCGCCGGTGCTGCTATTTGCGCTGGGGGCCTTTCTGGCTTGTGTGGCGCAGGCGGGGGATTTCTTTGAAAGCTGGCTGAAGCGGCGGGCCGGGGTGAAGGATTCGGGCACCTTGCTGCGCAGCCATGGCGGCATCATGGACCGGGTGGACGGGCTGGTGCCGGTTGCCTGTGTGGTGGGATTGTGGGTGGCTATGCGATGAAACGGATCAGTTTGCTGGGCGCGACGGGGAGCGTTGGCACGTCCACCCTTGACCTTGTGGGGCGCAATCCGGACCGCTTCTGCATCGAGGTGCTGACGGCGGGGAAGGACTGGGTGCGGCTGGCAGAGCTGGCCATTGCGCACCGGGCGAAGCTGGCGGTGATTGCTGACGAAGGCAGTCTTGCGGCGCTGCAGGAAGCGCTGGCGCACACCGATATCGCGGTGGCGGCCGGGCCTGCGGCGCTGGTGGAGGCGGCGCGGCGGCCGGCCGACCTGGTGCTGGCGGCGATCGTGGGGGCGGCGGGATTGCCGCCGACGCTGGCGGCGCTGGAAGCCGGCATAGCGGTGGCGCTGGCCAACAAGGAGGCGCTGGTGTGCGCCGGCGGGCTGATGACGGCAACCGCGGCGCGGACGGGGGCGGCGCTGCTGCCGGTGGACAGCGAGCACAATGCGATTTTTCAGGTGCTGGGGGCGCCGGAGACGGTGGCGCATATCACGCTGACGGCGAGCGGCGGGCCGTTTCGCACCCTGCCGCTGGCCGAGATGGCGCGGGTGACGCCGGCGCAGGCGGTGAAGCATCCGACCTGGTCGATGGGGGCGAAGATTTCGGTCGATTCGGCAACGCTGATGAACAAGGGGCTGGAGCTGATCGAGGCTTACCACCTGTTTCGGGTGCGGCCGGATCAGCTGCGCGTGCTGATCCATCCGCAAAGCCTGGTGCACGGGCTGGTGGAATATATCGATGGCTCGGTGCTGGCGCAGCTGGGGCCGGCCGACATGCGCGTTCCCATTGCGCATGCGCTGGCCTGGCCGGAACGGATTGCAACGCCGGTGACGCGGCTGGATCTGGCGGCGGCGGGGCGGCTGGATTTCGAGGCGGCAGACCGCGAGCGGTTTCCGGCGCTGGCGATTGCCGAGGCGGCGCTGGCGGCGGGGGGGTGCCGGCCCTGTGTGCTGAACGCTGCGAACGAAGTGGCGGTGGCGGCCTTTCTGGAGGGGCGAATCGGCTTTCTGGACATTGCGATCGTGGTGGCCGAGACGCTGGACGCGGTGCCGGCGCACTGCCCGCAGAGCCTGGCCGATGTGGAGGCGATGGACGGCGCGGCACGGCGCATGGCCCATTCATTTGCCGCTCATCGGGCACAGGCTTAGGAGGCGGCATGGAAACGCTGGCTTCTCCGGGCATCCTGTTCACGCTGGCGGCGTTCGCGCTGGTTATCGGCGTGCTCGTTTTTGTGCACGAATTTGGCCATTATGGCATGGCGCGGCTGTTCGGCATCAAGGTGGATACCTTTGCCGTGGGGTTCGGGCGGGAGATTGCCGGCTGGACGGATCGCAATGGCACCCGTTGGAAGCTCGGCTGGCTGCCTTTGGGCGGCTATGCGAAATTTGCCGGGGACATGAATGCGGCGAGCCAGCCCGATCCGGCGCTGGAGCAGTTGCCGGATGCGGAGAAGGCGGAGCTGTTCCAGTTCCGGCCGCTGTATCAGCGGGCGCTGGTGGTGGCGGCCGGGCCGATGATCAATTTCGCCTTTGCGATCCTGCTGTTTGCCGCGTTCTTCATGACCTATGGCCACCAGTTCACGCCGCCGGTGGCGGGCGAGGTGCGCGCGGGCACGCCGGCGGCCGAGGCGGGGATCAAGCCGGGCGACCGCTTTGTGTCTCTGGACGGGCAATCGGTTGCGCGGTTCGAGGACATGATGCGGATCATCAGCATCAACCCCGGCCGACCTGTTGCGATCGTCATCGCGCGCGACGGCGAGATGCTGGACAAGACGGTGACGCCGAAGATCGTGCGCGAGGAGGATCGCTTCGGCAACAGTTACACGCGCGGGATGCTTGGGATTTCCAGCGGGCTGCCGGTGGTGGAGCGGCGCGGGCCGGTTTCGGCGCTGGGGCATGCGGTGGTGGAGACGTGGAATACCGTTTTGATGATGGCCGATACGTTGCAGCAGGTGATCACCGGCCGACGGGCGATTGACGAGCTGGGCGGGCCGATCAAGATCGCGCAATTTTCCGGCCAGAGTGCTTCGCTTGGGCTGCCTTCGCTGATCGGCTTTATTGCGCTGATCTCGATTAACTTGGGATTCATGAACCTGCTGCCAATCCCCATGCTGGACGGCGGCCATCTGTTCCTCTACGCGATCGAGGGAATCCGGCGGCGGCCGCTCCACCCGAAGGTGCAGGAATGGGCGTTCATGTCTGGCTTTGCGCTGCTCATGTCGCTCATGCTGTTCCTGACCTGGAATGATCTGGCCTCGTTTGGACTTTGGGATCAGCTGTCCGGTGCCACCGGCTAGCACCGTCTTGCAAACGCCCGCTAGCGGGCAAGTTGACCGGTCTGGAAGCGGGCTGGCCATGACAATGGAATTGGATGTTCGCAGGTGACACGGGCTTCAGGCAGCTATGCGAAACCGGGGCTTCTGGCGGCCCTGCTGATCGGCACCGCCGGGATTCCGGTTGCAGCACTGGCACAGGCGCCAGCGGCTTTGCCCGCGATGCCGGTGGCGGCGCCGGAGCCGGTGCGCAGCATAAGATCGCTGAATGTGACCGGCAACGAGCGGCTGGAGGCCGAGACGGTGCGGTCTTACATCGACCTGGTGGCCGGTGAGAGCTACGACCGCGAGCGGCTGGATCGGGCGCTGAAGCAGCTTTATGATTCCGAGCTGTTTGCCGATGTGCAGATCCGCGACGATGGCGACGGCAACATCACCATCGATGTGCGCGAGAATCCGGTGATCAACCGGGTGCTGATCGAAGGCGCCAAGCGGATCAAGGAAGACAAGATTCGCGAGGAGATCAAGGTTGCGCCGCGGCAGATCTTCACCCGATCGAAAACGCGCACCGATGTGGGCCGCATCCTTGAACTCTATCGGCGCGGCGGGCGCTTTGCCGCCAGTGTGGAGCCGAAGATCATCCAGCTGGAGCAGAACCGGGTGGATCTGGTGTTCGAGATTTCCGAAGGACCGAAATCTAAGGTCCGGCAGATCAATATCCTGGGCAACGAGCAATATTCCGACGGCAAGATCCGCAAGGAGATGGCGACCCAGCAATCGCGCTGGTACAAGATGTTCTCGTCCAACGACACCTATGATCCGGATCGGCTGGCGTTTGACCAACAGAAGCTGCGGCAGTTCTACCTGACCGAAGGCTATGCCGATTTCCGGGTGGTATCCAGCGTTGCCGAATTGACCCCCGACCGGCGCGATTTCATCGTGACCTATGTGATCGAGGAGGGCGAGCGATACAAATTCGGCGATGTGGATCTGACCAGCCAGATCCGCGACATCAAGGCCGAAGATTTCAAGAAGCTGCTGCAGATCGAGAAGGGTGACTGGTACAACGCCAAAAAGGTGGAGGACACCATCGACGGGTTGACCGAGACGGTCGGCTTGCTGGGCTATGCCTTTGCCGACGTGCGGCCCAACTTTTCCCGCGACAAGGACAAGCGGGAGATGAACCTGACCTTCGTGATCAACGAAGTGCCGCGGGTTTATGTGGAATCGGTGAGCATCAACGGCAATACGCGCACCCGCGACGAGGTGATCCGGCGCGAGTTCCGGCTGGCCGAGGGTGATGCGTTCAATTCCATCAAGGTGAAGCGTTCGCGCGATCGCATCCAGTCGCTGGGCTTCTTCCAGGAGAAGCTGGAGGTGCAGCAGCGCCCCGGCACGGCGCCGGACAAGGTGGCGCTGCAGGTGGATGTGGAGGAAAAGCCGACCGGATCGCTGCAGCTTTCGGCGGGCTTCTCGTCGCTGGAGCGGTTCATTCTGTCGTTCTCGATCGAGGAGCGCAACTTCCGCGGCCGCGCGCAGCAATTGCGGCTTTCGGCCAACATCAGTTCCTATTCGAAATCGGTGGAAGTGGGCTTTACCGAGCCCTATCTTTTCGGCCGCAATATCGCGCTGGGCTTCGATGTGTTCCGGCGCGATTTCTCCAGCTTCCGCTTCGGCGTCGACAACCAGCGCGACACCACCTACCAGCAGACCACCACCGGCTTCCAGGTGCGCACCGGCTTCCCGGTGACCGAATATTGGTCGATGTCGGCGCGCTATGGGCTGAGCCTGGACAATGTGACGTTGGATCCCACGCTGTATTTCACGCCGCCGACAGCGGATGGGGAATGCGACCCGCTGAAGGCCGGGCGCTTCCTGTGCGATGCGTTGGGCAAATATACCACATCGTCGATCGGCTATAGCGTGATCTTCGACAATCTGGACAACCGCTTGCGACCAACGCGGGGCCATCGTTTCATCTTCAACCAGGATTTTGCCGGGCTGGGTGGCAATGTGAAATATCTGCGTACCCGCGCCAATTATGACACCTATTTCAACCTTGGCTCCGGTTTCGTGGTGAATGTGGGCGGCGAGGCGGGCAATATCTTCGGCTTTGGCGGGGAAGAGGTGCGGCTGACCGATCGCTTCTTCCTGGGCGAGCCCAGGATGCGCGGCTTCGGGATCCGCGGGGTTGGCCCGCGCGTGGTGCGCAAGCCCCGGCTGGGCGGCACGGACGATCTGGTGAGCGAAGATCGCAACACCTGGGTGGATGATGCCATCGGCGGGCAGAACTATTATCTCGGACGGATTGAGCTGCAGATCCCGCTGGGGGCATCGGGCGCAGAACTTGGCCTCAGGCCTTCGGCCTTCGTGGATGTTGGCGGGCTGTGGAAGGCTCCGACGCCGATTTTGATTGACCAGCCCACCACCACCACCACCGTGACCAATCCGGATGGCTCCACCAGCACCTTCACCACGCCAGGTTTCAAGGAATTCTATCTGGGCGATTCGGCTTCTCCGCGGGTTTCGGTGGGCGTGGGCGTTTCCTGGAATTCGCCGTTCGGGCCGTTCCGCTTTGACATTTCCAAAGCCTTGAAGAAGGTGGAGGGCGACGACACCCAGGTCTTTCAATTTAACGTAGGAACCCAATTCTGATGATGACCAAGTTCAAGATTGCCACACTTTTGCTCGCCATGGCGGCCACTCCCGTTGTTGCGCAGACGCTCGCCCCGCCGGTGATCGTGATCGTCGACCTCGATCGCGTGGTGAACGAAAGTGCCGCCGGCAAGACGGCAGCGACCGAAATCCAGGGCAAGATCAACGCGCTGCAGACCCGCGCCACCACGCTGCAAGGCCAGTTGAAGACCGATGCCGACGCCATCCAGGCCGGCCAGGCCAACAAGACGCTGGCCGGACCGGCGCTGGAGCAGCGCGCACAGGCCTTTGGCCAGAAGCAGCAGGCGGCGCAGGCCGAGCTGCAGCGGCTGGAGCAGGATGTGCAGCGCGCGCGGCAATATGTGATCAAGCAGATCAACGATGCCGCGCAGCCGATCATCACCCAGGTGATGCGCGAGCGCGGCGCGTCCATCGCGCTCGCCGAAGGGGCCACGCTGCAGCATACTGCGTCGCTGAACGTAACCACTGATGTGATCGCCCGCATCAACACCTCGCTGCCGCGCGTTTCGACCACGCCGCCGGCCGTACCCGCCACGCCTGCGCCGGCGCGGCCATAGCAAACGGCGAAGGGGGCATCGGGATGACACACGACACAAGCGCGATCCTCGCGCTGTTGCCGCACCGTTATCCGATGCTCCTTGTTGACCGGGTGGAAAGCCTCGTTGTCGATACCTCGGTGCGCTGCATCAAGGCGGTGTCGATGAACGAGCCCTTCTTTCAGGGCCACTTCCCCGGCCGGCCGATCATGCCGGGTGTACTGATCGTGGAGGCGTTGGCGCAGGCCGCCGGGGTGCTGGCGGTGGAATCGCTTGGCCTCGCGGGCACCGGCAAGCTGGTCTATTTCATGGCGATCGAAGATGCGAAATTTCGTAAGCCGGTGGAGCCGGGCTGCCTTCTGGCGCTTGACGTGACCTTCGTGCAGCGGCGGGCGACGGTGTGCAAATTCGCCGGCGTGGCATCGGTTGACGGGGAAAAGGTGGCCGAGGCGCGGTTTACGGCAATGATCGCGGACGCGCCGGCCTGAGGGCATCGGGCTTCGGGCACCGGGCACCGGGCATCGGGCTTCGCTTGGTCGGGGAAGTCGACCGCTCGCATGTGCGCGAGCATGGGAGAATTGACCTTGCGGCAAATCCCTGTATAGCTGGATGTTCCGCTGCGAGCCGAAAGGTTTGTGGCGCCGTCCGAGATTGCAGGTGTTCGGGCAAGACCCGGGCTTAAGCCGACTGGGCCTGCATGAGACGAGGAAGAGCTTTGGCCCTCTGCTGCCGTGCGATGGCGATGGGGGATTTGCAGCGGGGCATTGGCTTTCGTTGCCGGCGATCCTTTTCGGGCGGGCCAGATGTGCCCGGTTTCCCTGGCATATCCGGCTCACACTGGCGCATCGCATTCGCGGTGCGTCGCAATGATGGAGTGCGTATGGATCGGAACCAGAAGAAAGAGCTGGTCGCCAATCTCGCAAAGACGCTGGGTGAGACCCAGGTTGTGGTGATTACCCGCAACCATGGACTGACCGTTGCGCAGGTTTCCGACCTGCGCACGCGGATGCGCGGGGCGGGTGCCCAGTTCAAGGTAACGAAGAACCGGCTTGCCCGCATTGCGCTGGAGGGCACGCCCTATCAGGATATCGGCCAGTTGCTGGTCGGCCCTGTGGGTCTTGCCACATCGACCGACCCGGTCGCGGCTGCGAAGATCGCAGTTGCGTTTGCGAAGACCACCGACAAGTTTGAAATTGTTGGCGGCGCGATGGGCGGAACGGTGCTCGATGTGAACGGAGTGAAGGCTTTGGCCGAACTTCCGTCGCTGGACGAGCTTCGCGCGAAGCTGGTGGGCCTTATCCAGGCGCCCGCAACCAAGCTTGCCCAACTGGCGAATGCGCCGGCGGCACAATTGGCACGGGTGTTTGGCGCTTATGCAGCAACTGACGCTGCCTGAAATTGATGGAGAACCAAAATGGCTGATTTGAACAAGATCGTTGAAGAGCTTTCCGCGCTGACCGTGCTGGAAGCGGCAGAACTCTCGAAGCTGCTGGAAGAAAAGTGGGGCGTGTCTGCCGCTGCTGCTGTTGCGGTTGCTGCCGGTCCGGCTGCTGCTGCGGCACCCGCTGCGGAAGAAAAGACCGAGTTCGACGTGATCCTCACCGGCGACGGTGGCAAGAAGATCAACGTCATCAAGGAAGTCCGCGCCATCACCGGCCTGGGGCTGACCGAAGCCAAGACGCTGGTGGAGTCCGCTCCCAAGGCCGTCAAGGAAGGCGTGAACAAGGAAGAGGCCGAAAAGGTCAAGAAGCAGCTTGAAGAAGCTGGCGCGACCGTCGAGCTGAAGTAAGCCTTGCGGCATTGCTTTTGAATGCGAAGGGGCGGGGGTTGTTACCCCCGCCCCTTTTGCATTGGCAGGCGGTTTGCCGGTGGACACTTCGCCCTCCGGCATGTTCGGTCAGAAGTGGAAGACCACGCCGGCCATCGGCCGCAGGCTGTTCCACTCCAGGGTTTCCACCTGCAGGCGGATGCGCGGCCCGGCGCGGCCGGTGATGCCGCCAAGGCCGATGTCTCTGGGGCCCACTTCGACGCCGAGGCCATAGACCCAGCCGCGCTGATCGGCAAAGCCGCGGCCTTGGCGTGCTTCGATCCACTTGTAGCCGGCTGACGCAAAGATCAGGCCCGAATCGCCGGCGCGGAAGCCGAAGCGGCCCTTGGCGCCATATTCCCATTCGATGTCGCGGAAGCCGCGCGCGATATGGCCTTCGGCACCCACGAACACCGGGCCGAGCGGAATGTTGATGCCGCCCACGCCCTCGATCACTTCGCCGTAGAAGCGGCCGGATTGCGGGCTGGACAAGGTGCTGCGGTCGACGCCGTGGACGCCGCCGAGGATGCCGACATAGGGCTTGATGCCGAAAGCCTTGCTGCCATCGGGTGCGGTATTCTGGGCCATCACCGGTGCGGCGAAGGCAAGGGCCGCCAGTGCGGCTGCGAAAACTGTCTTCATGCTGAACTTCCTCAATGGCCGGGCTAGCGAATGCCGCGCCCGACAAGGGTGGAAGCCCGCAGCAGGCCGTATGTTGCGTGAACAGCACATAACGAGCTGTTCATTGTATTTTTGCAACAGGTGGTTGCCGGTCTGGATTTGCGAGGATACGTGGGCCGACGCGGCTAGAGATCTCACTTTTCCTGTGGACACCCGCCAATTGCAATTTTTGTCGATGCGGCCGATTGCGATAGGAAAGACGTCTGCGATCGATATTCTGCCAATCGGCAAAAAGGGGCGATCTGCAGCAGGGAGCCGAGCCGCATTTCGAGGGGACATGATCCGGGTGTATAGTCGGTCGTTTTTTGCCAACCGCCGTCTTGGGGCGACCCATTCTTCCGAGGCGCTGGCGCCGCTTGTGCTGGCTGTTTTGTCTCTGGGAGGGCGAATCGATGCCGCTGCGTCTCCAGACTCATCACAACCCGCAACAATGCTGGATGTTGGATGTGGCGATGGCACATGGGTGAAGAAGTTCAGGGAGCTTGGCCTGGAAGGCTATGGCATTGATGGCCCCTGGAGCCCGTTTCGAGACGCAATTTTGTGGGATTTTTCGAAAAGAAGGGATCTTTCAGAGATTATTTTGCCCAGAAGGCACTTCGATTTCATCTTGAGTTTGGAATTTTTGGAACATCTGGATCAGAAGAACTCCAGACAAATTATCGAATGGTTGTGTTCTCTGACGAACACAGTCGTGTTTTCTGCGGCCTTGCCAGGGCAGGGCGGCACTCATCATATCAATGAACAACGGGTGGAATATTGGACGAAACAGTTTTCAGATTTTGGTTTTGTTGCCTGCGATGCGCTTCGGCCAAAAATCTGGAGTAACAGCGATATTGCGCCCTGGTATCGCCAGAATATCCTGATGTTCTTCCGGGAAAAGGTTCCCGTTGAAATCGAGCACTTTGCTGCGGACGCATGGGCCAGCGCCACCAGAGCGCCTTTGTCGCTTTTTCATCCAGACCTCTTGGAACAAAAGCGTGGATGGAGGCTGCTTCGCGGTCTGAAACTCTGATGTCAGGATAGCGCACAGGGGCTGGGGCTGTGCTCTTTGACTTCCTTGAGGAGCATGGCTATGGAAGCAGTTGCTGTTGTCCGGGACACAGGGTGCCGTCGCGCAGCCCCTGAACATATGGATGGTGGCGCTCCACGAGACGCGCAGCCGCATTCCTGTCTGATGGCAGGCTTGCGGCTTTTTGTGTCTCGTGCGCGGGTCAATGTGATGAACACTCTGCAAGGATTCTGAACACCCATGGCTACCAAGGCTGCTCCTCCCGCCGATCGTACCACCACCGCCCCGAAATTTTATGCGACCCGCCGGTTGCGGAAAATGTTCGGCAAGATTGGCGAAGTGGTGCAGATGCCGAATCTGATCGAGGTGCAGCGCGAGAGCTATGAGCATTTCCTGCGCTCGCGGCCGGCCGACCACTATGTTTCGGGGCTGGAAAAGACGTTGCGCTCGGTGTTTCCGATTCGCGATTTCGCCGGTACCGCCGAGCTGGATTTCGTGGATTATGTGCTGGAAGAGCCGAAATATGACACCGAAGAGTGCCGCCAGCGCGGGCTGACCTATGCGGCACCGATGCGGGTGACGTTGCGGCTGATCGTGTTTGAAGTGGATGTGGATACCGGCACGCGCTCGGTTATCGATATCAAGGAGCAGGACGTGTACATGGGCGACATGCCGCTCATGACCGCGAACGGCACCTTCATCGTGAACGGCACCGAGCGGGTCATCGTGTCGCAGATGCATCGTTCGCCGGGCGTGTTTTTCGATCACGATCGCGGCAAGACGCACTCGTCCGGCAAGTTCCTGTTTGCCGCGCGGGTAATCCCGTATCGCGGTTCGTGGCTGGATTTCGAGTTCGATGCCAAGGACATTGTGAATGTCCGCATCGATCGCAAGCGCAAGCTGCCGGTGACGGCGCTGCTGCAATCGCTTGGCAACGCCACGCTGAAGCTGTCCGACATGGCCGGCACCTTCGCCGTGGGTGACAAGGTGCATGTTGCGGGCACGCTGTCCGCTTGCGAGATTCTCTCGGTCGACCAGGATGTGGTGGTGATCAAGAGTCCCGTTGGCGCCATCCATGTGGGCGGCGAGATGTGGAACGAGGGCGAGGCCCGCGCCAAGATCGCGAAGATCCTGCGCCAGGGCATGCATGCGGAAGAGATTTTTGCCTATTTCTACAACACCGTGCACTGGGAACGCGATGCCAAGCTGAACGGCTGGCGGATGCCGTTCGTGGTGGAGCAGTGGCGCGGTGTGAAGCCGGCCTATGATGTGCTGAACTCGGAGACCGGCGAGCTGCTGTTTCCGGAAGGCCAGAAGATTACCCCGCGCGCTGCCAAGAAGGCGCAGACCGACGGGGTGGCTACGCTGCTGGTGCCGAACGACGAGATCATTGGCCGCTATTCGGCGCTTGATCTGATCAACGAAAAGACCGGCGCCATCACCATCGAGGCGGGCGAGGAGATTTCGCAGGAGCATGTGGATCGGCTGATTTCCGAAGGGGCCGACTATGTGGAGGTGCTGGACATCGACCATGTCAACACCGGCCCTTGGATTCGCAACACCTTGATGGCCGACAAGGCCGAAGAGCGGGATCAGGCGCTGTCGGACATTTATCGCGTGATGCGCCCTGGCGAACCGCCGACGCGCGAAACGGCGGAAGCGCTGTTCAGCGGCCTGTTCTTCGATCCGGATCGCTATGACCTGTCGGCCGTTGGCCGGGTGAAGCTGAACATGCGGCTTGGGCTGGATGCCGACGATGATCTGACGATCCTGCGGCAGGAGGATATCCTGTCGGTGGTGAAGACGCTGGTCGATCTGAAGGATGGCAAGGGCGAAATCGACGATATCGACAACCTTGGCAACCGCCGGGTGCGTTCGGTGGGAGAGCTGCTGGAAAACAGCTATCGCGTTGGCTTGCTGCGCATGGAGCGTGCGGTGAAGGAGCGGATGTCGTCGGTGGACATTTCCACCGTGATGCCGAACGACCTGATCAACGCGAAGCCGGCGGTGGCCGCGGTGCGCGAATTCTTCGGCTCATCGCAGCTGTCGCAATTCATGGACCAGACCAACCCGCTGTCGGAAGTGACCCACAAGCGGCGCGTTTCGGCGCTCGGGCCGGGCGGTTTGACCCGCGAGCGCGCGGGCTTTGAAGTGCGCGACGTGCACCCGACCCACTATGGCCGGATCTGCCCGATTGAAACGCCGGAAGGGCCGAATATCGGCCTCATCAACAGCCTTGCGACCTTCAGCCGGGTGAACAAATATGGCTTTATCGAAACGCCGTATCGCCGCGTGGTCGACAACAAGCTGACCGATGATGTGATCTATCTCTCGGCCATGGAAGAGGCCAAGCACACCATCGCGCAGGCCAATGTGGACACCAACGCGGACGGCAGCTTTGTGGACGAGCTGGTGTCGGCGCGTCAGGCGGGCGAATTCCTGATTGCCCGCTCGCCGGACATCACGCTGATGGATGTGAGCCCGAAGCAGCTGGTGTCGGTTGCCGCCTCGCTCATTCCCTTCCTGGAGAATGATGACGCCAACCGCGCGCTGATGGGCTCCAACATGCAGCGGCAGGCCGTGCCGCTGGTGAAGGCCGAAGCGCCGTTTGTGGGCACCGGCATGGAAGCCACGGTTGCGCGCGATTCGGGCGCGGCGATTGCCGCCCGGCGCGGCGGCATCGTTGACCAGGTGGACGCCGGCCGGATCGTCATCCGGGCGACCGAAGATGTCGAGCCGGGCAAGTCCATGGTTGATATCTACACGCTGATGAAGTTCCAGCGCTCCAACCAGAACACCTGCATCAACCAGCGCCCGCTGGTGAAGGTGGGCGATGTGGTTGGCAAGGGTGACATCATTTGCGACGGCCCTTCCACCCAGTTCGGCGAGCTGGCGCTGGGGCGGAACACGCTGGTCGCGTTCATGCCCTGGAATGGCTATAATTATGAGGATTCCATCCTCATCAACGAGCGCATCGTGAAGGAGGATGTGTTCACCTCGATCCATATCGAGGAGTTCGAGGTCATGGCCCGCGACACCAAGCTGGGGCCGGAAGACATTACGCGGGACATTCCCAATGTCGGTGAGGAGGCTCTGCGCAACCTCGACGAAGCCGGAATCGTCTATATCGGCGCCGAAGTGGAGCCGGGAGACATTCTGGTCGGCAAGATCACGCCGAAGGGGGAAAGCCCGATGACGCCGGAAGAAAAGCTGCTGCGCGCCATTTTCGGCGAAAAGGCGAGCGATGTGCGCGACACTTCGCTGAAGCTGCCGCCCGGTGTTGCAGGCACCATCGTTGAAGTGCGAGTGTTCAACCGGCACGGCATCGACAAGGACGAGCGCGCGATGGCGATCGAGCGCGAGGAAATCGACCGGCTGGAAAAGGATGCCGCCGACGAACGCGCCATTCTGGACCGCGCCACCTATGCGCATCTGAAGGAATTGCTGGTTGGCCAGGCCATCGTGACCGGGCCGAAAGGTGCCAAGAAGGGCGCGGTGATCGACGAGGCGCTGCTTGCCGAGCATCCGCGCCGCGAATGGTGGAAATTCGGCGTGGCCGACGACGGTGTGCAGGCCAATCTGGAAGCCTCCAAGGCACAGTGGGATGATGCGCAGGGCGTGATCCAGGCGCGTCTGGATGATCGCAAGGACAAGCTGCAGCGCGGCGACGATCTGCCGCCGGGCGTGTTGAAAATGGTGAAGGTGTTCGTGGCGGTGAAGCGCAAGCTGCAGCCGGGCGACAAGATGGCGGGCCGGCACGGCAACAAGGGGGTTATCTCCCGCATCCTGCCGTCGGAAGACATGCCCTTCCTGGAAGACGGCACACCGGTTGACATCGTGCTGAACCCGCTGGGCGTGCCGAGCCGGATGAATGTCGGGCAGATTTTCGAAACGCACCTTGGCTGGGCCGCGCGCGGCCTGGGCGTGCAGATCGGGCAGATGCTGGAGGATATTCACGCCAAGGCACAGGCGCTGGGAACCGCGGCAGCGGGTGGCGAAGCAGCGGCCAAGCTGCGCGAGCGGCTGGTGGCCATCTATGGCGGTCAGGGCGACATCGCCGATCTGGATGACGCTGCCGTTATCGAGATGGGCAAGGCGCTGGCCGGTGGGGTTCCGATGGGAACGCCGGTGTTTGATGGTGCCAAGGAAGCCGATGTTTCGCACATGCTGGAACTGGCGGGGCTGGATTCGTCGGGGCAGGTCGAACTGTTCGACGGGCGCACCGGCGAGGCCTTCGACCGCAAGGTGACCGTTGGCTATATCTACATGCTGAAGCTGCACCACCTGGTGGACGACAAGATCCACGCCCGTTCGATCGGGCCGTACAGCCTGGTGACGCAGCAGCCGCTGGGCGGCAAGGCGCAGTTCGGCGGGCAGCGGTTCGGCGAAATGGAAGTGTGGGCGTTGCAGGCCTATGGTGCGGCCTACACGCTGCAGGAAATGCTGACGGTGAAATCCGATGATGTGATCGGGCGCACCAAGGTTTACGAGGCGATCGTCAAGGGTGACGATACCTTCGAGGCCGGCATTCCGGAAAGCTTCAACGTGCTGGTGAAGGAAATGCGGAGCCTTGGGCTCAACATCGAACTTCAGAACACGATTGCCGCCGACGCCTGAGGCATTTGTTTCCCCTTTTCCGCCCTTGTGGGCGTGAGGAGTTTTTATGAACGAACTGGTTCCCAACGCATTTTCCCCGGTCGCCAAGCCGGAGATTTTCGATTCCATCCAGATTTCGATTGCCTCGCCCGAGCGCATTCGCAGCTGGTCTTTCGGCGAGATCAAGAAGCCGGAAACCATCAACTACCGCACCTTCAAGCCGGAGCGGGACGGGCTGTTCTGCGCCCGCATCTTCGGGCCGATCAAGGATTATGAGTGCCTGTGCGGCAAGTACAAGCGGATGAAGTACAAGGGCATCGTCTGCGAAAAGTGCGGCGTGGAAGTCACCGTTTCCAAGGTGCGCCGCGAGCGGATGG
>JAIMJL010000029.1:0-23728 GCA_020693225.1 Sandarakinorhabdus sp.
GTCCGCAGCTGGCGCCGCACTGGCCAGGTGGAGGAGGGGATGAGCTGCGTCATGAAGGTCACCACCATCTCTTCCGAAGGGTCGATGAAGAAGAAGGTGCTGGCCGCGCCGCCCCAGAAATAGTCGCCGTTGTTGCCGGCGACCATTGTTTTGTGGACGGCGGTGGTGGTGGCGAAGCCGAGGCCGAAGCCGACGCCGTCGTAGGCGGCTTCGGAAAAGGCGGATTTTGACAGCTGCGGCAGGCTTTTGTCGCCCGGCAGATGGTTGGCGGTCATCAAGTGCAGGGTCTTGCGGCCGATGAGGCGCGGCGTGCCGGAAAGCAGCGCGTGACAGAAGCGCAGATAGTCGGCCGCTGTCGAGACCAGTCCGCCGCCGCCCGAGATGAAGCTTGGGGGGTGCAGAAAGCCGGACGTTTCGGCCTGATCTTGCACCACGAGGCCGGCTTTCGAAGGCTGATAGCAGGTGGCGAGGCGCGCGTGCTGGCCTTCGCGCACATGAAATCCGGTGTCCACCATGCCACAGGGCACGAAGATGCGGCGGCGCAGGAAATCCTCGAATGGCTCGCCCGCAATCACTTGCACCAGCCAGCCGACGACATCGGTTGCGATCGAATAGTTCCAATAATCGCCCGGCGAAAACTCCAGCGGCAAGTCTGCGAGTGCGGCAATCATCCGCTCCAGCGTCATGTCGCCCTTCTCGATTTCGCCGATGCCAAGCCTGCGATAGGCGGCGTCCACATTGCCATTCAGTTGGAAGCCGTAGGTGAGGCCGGCGGTGTGCCGCATCAGATCGATCACCTGCATCGGCCGGGTGCAGGCTTTGGTGAGCCAGCCGGTTTTCAGCGTGCCGCCGGCATAGACGCGCAGATTCTTCCAGGCCGGAATATATTTGTGCACCGGATCATCAAGCTGCAGCCGGCCTTCCTCCACCAGCATCATCAGCGCGACCGAAGCGATCGGCTTGGTCATTGAATAGATGCGGAAGATCGTGTCGTCGGCAATGGCGCGCTGCTGCGCGATATCGGCAAAGCCCTGGGCCGAGCTATGCACCAGTAGGCCAGCCTGCGAAATTTGCAGCAGCGCACAAGGCAGCTTGCCGGAATCGAGATACTGGGATTGCAAAAACTGGTCGATCGCCACCAGCCGGTCCGAATTGAAACCCATGCGACATGTCCCTTTGCACTGTGCTTTGGCTTCCGCTAGCAGGTGCGGGCGTGCTTGGGAAAGGGCGGTTAGCTCAGCGGTAGAGCATCTCGTTTACACCGAGAGGGTCGGGGGTTCGAAACCCTCACCGCCCACCAGATTTGGGCCGCCAGCAGTGGGTCAGATGCGCCTGGCTCTCGTTGCAGTGCAGCAACACCCGCGCAGAATCCCGCTGTTTCACGAACACGCCCAAAAGCTGTAACATAAGTGTCATACTCTGCCTCCAATGCGTTCCCACGCCGGGGTCACTGATTCCCCTGGCCACGCAGAGTTTCTTTCCGCGCGCGCAACCGCGTGCACTGGCGACCAACAGGGGTATTCATCCGATGGCACTTTCGCTCAACGCATTGATCTGGCGCGGACTTCGCGCAACCACCGCGCTTTCGGTCATCGCACTCGCCGCACCTTCGGCCTATGCGCAGGAAGTCACCGGCACGATTCGCGGTGATGTGGTGGATGATGCCGGTGCACCGCTGGTGGGCGCCACCGTCACGGTTACCCACGTGCCATCGGGCACCCGTTCGGTGCAAACAACCGACTCCGGCGGCACCTTCAGCGCGCCCAACCTGCGCATCGGCGGGCCCTACGACATCAGTGTGGCCGCCCCCGGCTTTGAAGGCGCGCAATCCACCATCCCCAGCATTTCATCCGGCCAGCCGCAGCGGATTTCGGTGTTTCTGGTGCCCGAAGGCCAGTCCATCGAAGTAACTGCGACGCGCACCACGCAATCCTCCATTTCCATTGCAACCGGCCCGGCGACCTCGCTGGATTCGCGCGAAATCTCGACCATTGCCAACGTCAACCGCGACATACGCAACTTGGCGGCACGCGATCCGCTCGTGAACCTCGACCCGACCAACGGCGGCGCCATTTCGATTGCCGGCCAGAACAACCGCTTCAACCGCTTCTCGGTGGACGGCATTGCATTCGGCGATCCCTTCGGTCTCGAATCCGGAGGTCTGGCATCCTCGCGAGGCGCGGTGCCGCTCGACGCGATCGGCGAATTTACGGTGGAAATTGCACCGGTCGATATCCAGCAGGGCGGCTTCCAGGGCGGCTCGATCAACGCGGTGCTGAAATCCGGTGGCAATGATTTCAATATCGGCGGCTTCTACACCTTCACCAACGATGATCTCGGCGGCAGCAAGACCCGTGACCGGGTGGTAACCCGGGATTTTCAATCGAAGATCTTTGGCGGCCAGATCACCGGCCCGATTATCAAGGACAAACTGTTCTTCGCGCTGACCTATGAGGGCCTGCGAGATCAGACCCCGGCCACCATCGGCATCGAGGGTGAGGGCTTTGCCAACAGCGTACCGGGGCTGACGCGGGCAACCGTTGATCGCGTGAAGGGCATTTCGCAGAGCGTCTACGGGCTCGATGCGCTGGACGTCCCTGTCAATGCTGAGGAGCGCGATGACAAGCTGGTCGCCAAGATCGACTGGAACATCACCGATGGCCACCGCGCGGCCTTCACCTACATCTATAACAAGGGCAATCTGCTGGCCGGGCTCGGCAACAGCTCGGTTTCGACGACTTCTCCAACGCTTGCCTTGCAGTCCAACAATTATGATCAGGGCGCGATCAACCACTATGGCGTGTTCCAGCTGAACAGCGAATGGTCGGACAGCTTCTCCACCCAGGCGCGGGTTAGCTATCACGATTATGAGCGGCTGCAGGTGCCGTTCAGCCCACGGGAATTCGGCCAGTTCCAGGTTTGCACCGAAGAAGTGGCATCGGGCAGCCCGTCGCTGTGCCCCACCGGCTCAACGGCCAATCCGGGCGTGCCGCGCGTCCAGCTCGGGCCGGATGGTCCGCGCCAGGCGAACGAACTGTATGTCAAGACGCTGGGCATCGAACTTCAGGCGCGGATCACCGGCAATGGCCATGATGTGAAGCTGATCGCCGAGCGGCGAGGGCAGGATATCACTAACCTGTTTGGCAACCGCATTGCCGGCAATTTCTATTTTGACAGCATCGCCGACTTTCAGGCCCAGCGCGCCGGCGAACTGCGTTTCGGCCCGCCGATCCAGGGCACGGTGGAGTCGATCACCGCCGACTTCCAGAACAATGTCTATGTGTTCGGGGTGCAGGACAGCTGGGAAATCAATCCGGACCTGACCGTGATCTATGGCGCGCGCTATGATCTGTACGAAACGCCGGATAATCCGCAGACCAACAGCTTCTTCGTGGCGCGACACGGCTTTTCCAACAGCGCCAATCTCTCCGGTCGCGGCATTCTGCAGCCGCGCTTTGGCGTGAACTGGCGCGCCAATGATCGGTTGCGGTTGCGCGGCTCGGCCGGCCTGTTCGCTGGCGGCAATCCGAACGTGTGGGTGTCAAACAACTACTCCAACACCGGCCTTGGGCAGGCAGACATCACCGTTCGCCGCACGGCAACCGGCTTCACCGTGGGCGGCGTTCCCGGTCTCTCGGCGACCGAGCAGAATCGGCTTGGCGCGCTAACGTTGAACGGCGTGACCGGCGGTACCGGCGTTCCCACCGAGTTGATTGCACTGGCGCAGTCAGCCGGTTCGGCGCTGGCGACGACCAACGCGCTGGACCCATCGTTCAACATTCCGTCGCAGTGGCGTGTGGCGGGAACGGCGGAATATAATGCCAACCTTGGCCCGCTGGGCGACGATTGGCGGCTTCGCGGCAGCGTCACCTGGTCGAAAGTGAAGGACGGCTTGACCTGGACGGACATTCGTTCGGTGGCCAACACGGTTCAGGGCACGCTTCCCGATGGCCGGCCGCGCTACCAGGGCATGGTTGCCTTCAGTGACCAGAACACCGACCTGCTGCTCAAGAACACCGATCGCGGCTACAGCTGGAACATCGTGGGTTCGTTTGACAAGGATTGGCAGAGCGGCTTCTCTATGAGCGCGGCTTACACCCTGCAGCGTGCCAAGGATGAAAGCCCCGGCACGTCGTCGATCGCCTTCTCCAACTATGACAACACGGTGGGCCTGGATCCGAACAATTCGGCCTATGGAACGTCGATCTACCAGATTGACGACACCCTGCGGCTGCGCTTTGGCTTGGACAAGCAATTGTTCGGCGATAACAGCACACGGTTTGAGATCTTCTTCAACAGCCGTGCCGGGCAACGCTACAGCCACACCATGTTTGAAACTGGCAATGGCCGCTCGCCGATCTTCGGCACCAACGGCAACCGCAACCGGCAGTTGCTCTATGTGCCGGATGTGTCGTCGGCGACCGCAGACCCGATTGTGACCTATGCCAATATGGCGACCTATGAAGCACTGCGCGATTTCGTTCAGGGCAGCGCGCTGAACAAGTATCAAGGCCAGGTTGCGCCCAAGAATCTGGGACGGAGTGGCCGGTTCAACAAGCTCGATCTTTCGGTTCGGCAGGAAATTCCGTTCTTCTTCGGCGGCAAGATCGAAGCCTTTGCCGACCTCGAAAACTTCCTGAACCTGATCAACAAGGATTGGGGCTCGCTGCAGCAGGTGGCATTCCCCTCTCGTGCGTCTTTGGTAACGGTTGCCTGTCAGACCTTGACCGGCGGTGTGGCAACGGCGGTGACCAACAACACGCAACGGTGTGACCGCTATGTCTATTCGAACTTCCAGAACCCAAACCAGGTTCTGCAGACGAATCCTTCGCTGTGGCAAATCCGTGTGGGCGTGCGGATTGGCTTCCGCGGTCTCTGATTGAGGGAATAGGGTGGGGCGGCTGGAAGCGGCCGCCCTTTCCATTTGCAGCATTGCTGCATGCGCTGGCGGTTGCGCGCACCCGGTGCTTGCGCTAACCAGCGCACGCCGTGGGCCCCTGTGGCGGAATTGGTAGACGCGTCCGACTCAAAATCGGATGCCGCAAGGCTTGCCGGTTCGATTCCGGCCGGGGGTACCATCGTTTCGGGCGACGGTTTGCGCAGAGCGCAAATCCGCGACCCCGAAACGATGCTGCCGGCGTGCGAATGGCGTAACACGCCATTCGATACGACCGACGAGGCGGCTTTGCCGCCTGCTTTTTTGCTTTCGTCCTTGTTCTTCAACCTTACCCCGAGCGGACTCGGCGGCTCCGCCGCCGGCCGCAATGTTCCACGTGGAACATACAAGACTCGGAATATAACCAAATTGGATGTTTAATGTGGAACATCCAGATCGGTTATTCTGGTATCCAGAAATGTTCCACGTGGAATATTCCGCACGATTGAGCGCTGATTTGCTTCCAGGCCGAAAGCCGCATAGGCTGCTTCATCGGACGGGCATCCGGAGGGGGACGGCCATGATACCAGCTCAGGCGGCACTGCGCGCGTCGCTGTTTCCCGCCGTGTCGGAGCACCGTGCGCTCAGGCTGGGTATGATCTTCGTGCTGTATCTGGCGCAGGGCGTGCCATTGGGCTTGTTCTTTATTGCCATTCCCGCCTGGATGGCCGCGAGTGGTGTTTCGGCCGCCGGCGTGGGCACCGTGCTGGCGGCGGTGTCGCTGCCCTGGACGCTGAAGTTCTTCAATGGCTTCATCATGGAGCGCTATCCCTTTCTGCCGATGGGTCGACGCCGGCCCTGGCTGATTGGAGCGCAATTGCTGATCGTGGCCGGCTTGCTGACGATGGCGGTGATGAACCCGGCCGCGTCCGATATTGCGCTGCTGTCCGCGTTGGCTTTTGCCATCAATGTGGCGACCACCTTTCAGGGTTTGGCGATCGACGGCATGGCGGTGGACCTGGTGCCGGAAGAGGAGCGGGCGCAGGCGAACGGGCTGATGTTCGGCGGGCAGGCCCTGGGCATGGCGGGTGCAGGCGCTGCGGCAGGCGCGGGGATAGCCATCATCGGGCTATCCGGTGTGGTGCTGGTGGCGGCGTTGTTTGTGGCCATGCTGGTGCTGGGCCTGGCGTTGTGCCGCGAACGGCCCGGCGAGCGGTTGCTGCCGTGGTGGAGCGCGGGGGAGACTTCGGCCATTTGCCTTGAGATGCATCTGGGGGCCTGGTGGCCGGTGCTCAAGACCACATGGGGCGCCATGCTGGGGCGCAAGAGCCTGGCTGTGATCCCGGCCCTGATGCTGATCGGCGTGCATGGCGGGCTGGTTTCCGGCGGTCTGCCACTGGCAGCGGCGGGCGAAGCGGGCTGGTCGCAGGAAAAGATGTCGGCACTACTGGCAACGGCGTCGTTGATTGCCGGGTTGCTGGCGGTTGCGGTTTACGGGCTGGTGGTGGCCCGGCTGCGGGTGCGGCGGAGCATGATGGCGGGCTACGCGCTGATGGCGGGGACAACGCTTCTGGTGCTGGCGCTGGTGGAAGCCTGGCCGCAGGGCTGGCCGATTGGCGGACTGATGCTGGTATCCGATCCGATCAACTTTTTCCTCGCCGTGTGCGCGGGAACGGTTGCCATGCGGCTGTGCACGCCGGCGGTCGCGGCCACCCAGTTCACGCTATACATGGCGACCGTAAACCTGGGGCGCACCATCGGCTCGGCGCTGCTGGGCCCGCTGGACGGGTTCGGTGGATCGGTGGCGATGATTGCTGCGGTTGCGGTGGTGGGGGTGTTGGGCGTGCTGTTTGCGCGGCGGATCGACGACGGCGCAGAAGCGTAGGTCAGCTGGATGAAGGCTGATAGAATTCGGCTGGCAAATGGATTTCTGCCAGTTTCCAGCCGAGGCCGTGGCGGTGGAAGATGGCTTGCGGGGTGCCGGGGCCGGCGGACTGCAGGCTTGCGGTGAAGCGGTTGAGGCCCTGGCGCTCGATTTCGAGTGCCGGCGAGGCGATCAGGGCGAGGGCCTGGAGTTCCGGTTGTGGCGCGAATTCGGCGGCGCCGGCAAAGGCGAGGCGCAACATGTCTGGCGAGACGGCGCTTTCCACGATCGGATCGACGAAGGCTATCGCCAGTGACGCGCCGAATGCCGCGAGCGGGGAATTGCAGCGGCGGGTTTCGGCCTGCAGGCGCGCCTTCAACTCGGATTTCATCGACTGCCGAAGGGCCGGAAAATCCACATAGGCTTCAAGCGACTGGCTGTTGGCGGACAGGGCAGCCTGTTGCATCGCGGCGACGGTGTAGTGCGGCGAAGCGGCATACCAGCCGACAGGCAGGGCGAGCGAGGCGAGCGCCAGCGGCACGGCAATCTTGAGGGCGCGGGTCATGGAAGTCCTGATTTTTGCGAAGGACTTCCCCCTAGGCGATGCCGGTTCAACGCTGTATGAACAGAGCGTCTTGCACGAAGGGACAGGCATTGGACGTCACGAAGATTTGCATTTCGGCAGTGGTTCTGGTGCTGGCGGCTTGTGGGCCGAGCAAGACCGAGCAGCGCGTGGATGCGTTGGAAGACTCCGTGGAAACCAAGACCGAGGCGCTGGGCGAGAAGGCCGATGCGCTGGCCGAGCGGGCCGCGGAGAAGATGGATACTCTGCAGGCACGGGCAGAAGCGAAGGCCGATGAAGTGAGTGCTCAGGTGGACGCGCGCGCCGATGCAGCGGCGGATCGCATGGATGCGAAGGCGGATGCCGCAGCCGCCGATATGGACGCCAGGATGAACGCGGCGGGCCAACGCGCGGCGGACGCCGTGGACGCGGCCGGCGCCAAGGTGGATGCTGCCGCAGACCGGCTGCGGGAGGGCAAATGAGGGCCATTGACCGGGGCGGCATGAACTGATGCCCGGCCGCAGGCCGGACGGCCGCAAGACGCAGATCGTGGTGGTGGGCGGCGGAGCCGGTGGGCTTGAGCTGGTGGCCCGACTTGGCAAGACGCTCGGCCGCAAGAACTACGACATCATCCTGGTGGACCGCAACCAGACCCACATCTGGAAGCCGCTGCTGCACGAGGTGGCCGCCGGCTCGCTGGATGCCAATCTGGACGAGGTGGGCTACCGCGGGCACGCCTATCGCTGGGGCTATCGCTATTTCGATGGAGCGCTGGAGGCTATCGACCGCGAAGCCAGCGAGATCGTGGTGGCGCCGATCGTGGAAGAGGATGGCCGCGAAATCGTGGGGCGGCACCGCATCCGCTATGATTGGCTGGTGCTGGCGGTTGGGTCTGTTTCCAATGATTTCGGCACGCCCGGCGTGCGCGAGAATGCGATGTCTTTGGAAACGCGGGCCGATGCAGACCGGTTTCGCCGGAGACTGCTGAACCAGTGCCTGCGGGTTTCGCGCGCGATGAGCGCCAACCCCTTGAGCGACAGCCGGGTGAGGGTGGCCATTGTGGGCGGCGGGGCAACCGGGGTGGAGCTTTCAGCCGAGCTGTATTCGGCGGCGGCGGGGCTCGCTTTCTATGGGCTGGAAGTGTTCGATGCGGCGCGGCTGAACGTGACGCTGATCGAGGCGGGGCCGCGGATTCTGCCGGCCTTGCCGGAAAAGCTGGCAGCGGCGGCGCACCATGAGCTGGAAGCGCTCGGGGTGCGGGTGATGACCGGCAATCCGGTGGTTTCGGTGAACCCGGATGGCATGGCGCTGAAAGACGGAGAAACCGTGCCGGCCGATCTGATGGTGTGGGCGGCCGGCGTGAAGGGCCCGGAGTTTCTGGCCGGGATCGGCGGGCTGGAAACCACCCGCAACAACCAGCTGGTGGTGGGGCCAACTTTGCAGACAACGCGCGATCCGCAGATTTTCGCTATCGGCGATTGCGCCAGCTTTGTGCCTGAGGAAGGGGGGCGGCCGGTGCCGCCGCGGGCGCAGGCAGCGCACCAGATGGCATCGACCGCCTATCGCAACATTCTGGCCGGGATCAATGGCAAGCCGATGCGACCATTCGAGTATAAAGACCATGGCAGCCTTGTGAATCTGGCGCGTTTCAGCACGGTGGGCAGCCTGATGGGCAATCTGGTGGGCGGCAGCATGGCAGTGGAAGGGCGGCTGGCGCGACTGGTCTATGCCTCACTGTATCGGATGCACCTGGTTGCCATTCACGGCTGGTGGAAAGGCACATCACTGGTGCTTGTGGGGCATGTTAATCAGGTTTTGCGCCCGAAGCTGAAGTTGCACTGAGCGATCAGCGCAGCACGCCCCTTAGCGCAGCACGCCTCTGCGCGCCATGGCGCGGGCATAGAGCAGGAAAAACAGGCAGCCCGCGAATATCACGGCGTTCATGATGCCGGCGGTTTCACCCATCAGTTCCGCGCCGTTTGACAGGAAATAGGGATAGATGAGGCTGGCAACGAAGGCGAGCAGCGAAGCAGCAAACACCGGCACTGCAAGCCGGTTGCGCAGCAACAACAGAAGGGTGCCCAGCAGGGCGCCCCAGACGCCGATCGCCCACACCGCGGTCATCCAGGCGGGCATGGCATCCATGTAGGCAATTTGCGCGTCGGTCATGCCGAATTCGCGCAGATGGGCTTCGCCGCGCATTTGCGTGCCGAGATAATCGAACACGCCAAAGCCGTTCCAGGGGATGCCGATCAGGCCGACCACCCAAAGGTGCCAGGGGGTACGGGATGCGCTTGCCATGAATGCCCTCCTGATCGCACGCAATGGCCAAATGCTAGCAGAATTCGCTGGCGGTGCGAAGCTCTATGCTGCTCCCACGGTGAGGATGTGCGGCGTGCCTTCGAGGGTGCGCTGAATGGGGCATTTGGCGGCCGCCTCGACAAGTTTGGCCTGTTGTTCGGGGGTGAGATCGGGGGCGGTGATCTTGATGTGCTTTTCGAACATGTCCTGCCGCGGGCTGCTGGAGCCTTCGCCGCCCTTGCAGTGGGTGACGGTGACGGCAACATGCTGCAATGGCCAATTTTTCTGGCGGGCGACCCAGCGGATGGTCATGGCGGTGCATTCGGCGAGGGCTGCGGTCAGCAGATCCATCGGGGCCGGGCCGAGGTTGCCGCCGCCGGCTTCCACCGGTTCGTCGCCGATGATCCGATGACCGGACACATCGATCGAAACGGCAAAGGCGCTGTCACCGGTTTCCAGGACCGTTGCGGTTAGCGGTGGCTTTTCCATTTTGCGGACCTTTCACGGTTGCCGGCGAGATAGCGAACCATTTCGGACCGCAATGGCCTGGCCAGCAGATACACTCCGACGATATTGGGGATGGCCATCAAAAAATAGACGGAATCGACGAAATCGACGATGGTGCTGACATCGAGGATCGCGCCGAGCGGCAGGATGCAGCAGAAGCCGATCTTCCAGAACAGCTCCTGCACCCGGCCGCGCCCGAACAGATACTGGAAGCCTTCGGCACCATAGAAGCCGTTGGCGATGACGGTGGAATAGGCGAACAGGAACACCGCCAGCGCCAGCACCGACGGAAACCAGGGCGCGATGGTGGCAAAGGCAGCCGACGTGATGGCGATGCCGGCCAGTCCGCCGTTGCTGGCCGGATTCCAGGTATCGGCGACGACGATGGTAAGGCCGGTGAGGGTGCAGATGACCACGGTATCGATGAAGGGTTCGAGCAGGGCGACCAGGCCTTCACTGGCTGGTTCGCGGGTTTTTGCCTGCGCATGGGCGATGACCGCGGTGCCGACGCCGGCTTCGCTGGAATAAACGGCGCGGCGCATTCCGACGATGAAGGCACCCAGGATACCGCCGAACAGGCTGTTCGCGTTGAACGCCTCGACCGCGATGGTGGCGATGGCCGCCGGGATTGCCGCGAAATTGCTGAACAGGATGGCAAGGCAGCCGCCGATGTAGATGAAGGCCATCGCCGGCACCAGGATGGAGGTGGTGCGGGCGATCCAGCGGATCGATCCAAGCAGGACGAGCGCGGTGAGCAGGGCAAAGCCGATGCCATAAGACAGGCTGTTGTTGGTGCCGGTGGCGGCAGAGACCTGCACGAAGCTCTGGTTGACCTGGAACAGCGAAAGCGAACCGCCCAGCAGGAAGAAAGCGTAGACTTTGCCCAATGACCTGCCGAGCAGCGGGCGTCCGATAGATGCCAGGCCGTTGTGCAAGGTGACGAAGGGGCCGCCACGCACCCCCCCCGTCGGCAGGATATCGCGGTACATCAGGCCGAGGGTGACTTCGGCGCATTTCAGCGCCATCGCGAACAGGCCAATGACCAGCATCCAGAAGATGGCGCCGGGACCGCCGGTGGAGACGGCGACCGCAACGCCGGCGATGTTGCCCAAACCCACGGTGCCGGAAAGTGCGGTGGCAAGTGCTGCGAACTGGCTGACTTCGCCGGGCGCATCCGGATCATGATAGCGGCCGCGCAGGATATGCCAGGCCTCGCGGAACCCGCGCAGCTGCGGCACGCCAAGCCAGACGGTGGCGAACAGCATGGCGACCGCCAGCCACAGCACGATCAGCTGGATTTCCACGCCGCCGATGGGGATTGCAAAGAAAACGGCAGACGACAGCGCCGCAATGGCGGAATCGATGGCAGTGGTAGCGGTCATTGAGGTGCTCCCTGCAGCGTGGGCTGGACATTTTCAGGCCCTAGGCCGAGCTGCTGCAGGATGAGCGGGAAAAAGGGATTGGAGCTGATCCGGGTGAGAGCGGTGATGTTGGCTCCCAGCTGGCCGGACTCACCGCGCACGGCCAGAGCGCCAAGTTGTGCACCCTGCCTGTCGGCAGGGTCGGGCGTGAGGCCATAGAGCCCGTCGGTCAGCGGGAAGGGCAAGGCGATATGGCCGAGCGAATAGATATTTGCCGGGAAGGGCGTTGGCAGGGGCGCGACGTCTGCGGTTGTGCTTCCGGGTTCCAGCGTGCGGGCCACGGCGGCCAGGCTGTTGGCGGCGGCATTCTCGACAACGATGGTCCGGTAGCGATGCGGCGGCGGCGACTGCACCGCGAGGATGGCCGCGCTGGCGGCGGGGCGCAGCAACGGGCCGACGGGTGCTGCCCGGTTGACATCGAACAGCACCAGCGTGCTGCCATTGGCTGGAAGCCGGTCGAACAGGCCGGATACAACCGCGCGGGCGCTGACGGTGGAATCCACCGCCGACTGGAAGGCGATCACTTGCGGGAAGCGGGCGATCGACCCATCGGCGACGGCGGCCTCCAAGCGACGGCGGAGGTCGGCGGTGAGGGCATTGGATTCGACCGCAGCCTTCACAGGAAAGCTGTTGTATTTATACGGATTATATTCTGGGACGGTGCCGAGCCACGCGGCGCGGTTGAAGGCCGGAATGATGGCAGGCCACGATGCGAGCCCGGCAAAACGGGCAAATTGCGTGAGGCCGATCATCGGCGAGAAGAGGATGATGCGGTCTGGCTTGCCGATGGCCGCATTGGTGCCCGATTCCAGCGCGTGGGTGATGGCGAGCGCGCCGCCGTTGGAATAGCCGACGAAGTGCAGCGGCTTGCCCGGTGCAAGGCGCTGCGCTTCGCGCACGGCGAGGCGGGTGGCTGCTTGCCAATCAGCCATGGAGGCTTTGGTGAGACCGGCGGGCACGGTGCCGTGGCCGGGCATGCGAATGCCGACAGCCACCCAGCCGCGCGCCTGATAGGCGAGCGCAATGTGGCGAAGGCTGTAGGGCGCGTCAGTGAGGCCGTGCAGCAGCACGACCGCGCCCTTTGCGACGGCTTCTGGAGACCCGGCCGGCATAAGGATGAAACTGCGGTTCCAGTCGGTTTCGAGGTTGGCGGGATTGACCGGGCTGTTGGCGAAATAGCGGTTTTGCGGAATGCGATCGGCGTCCGGCAGCTTGTCTGTCACGTCGGTCCGGATGCTCTGGAACAGGCTGGACTCGCGGGCCATCCAGGCGGCCCAGTCCATCGCATCGATTTCGGCAGCTTTGGCATCCTTTGGAACATAGCTGTGCCACAGCGACAGCGGTTCGCCGCGCATGGAATCCACCGCGCGAACCGCAAATACCGTGGCAAGGATCAGCGCGGCGGCGCCGAGCCCAAATTTCAGGATAGTGCCGACAAACCCCATTTTTGCTGATCTCCCGTGTTTTTGACGGGCTAGCGGGTCTGCGGCGACGGGTCACGGCTTTTGTTGCAAGCGGGTTTGGCTGGAGAAATCGCGCTGTCGGTTTATAGCGCACCGATGGTAGCGGATCGCATCGGCTGGCTTAAGGCGGAACCGCGGGGGATATATCTGCCGGGGGCGGACGCGTGGGTTGATCCCTCGCAGCCGGTGGCGCGGGCGATTGTCACGCATGGGCACAGCGACCATGCCCGCGGCGGGCATGGCATGGTGTGGGCGACAGCGGAGACGCTGGCGATCACGGCGGCCCGCTATGGGCCGCAGCCGGGCGGGATGCGCCTCGCCTATGGGGAAAAGGTGGAGATCGAAGGGGTGGGCGTGAGCCTGCATCCGGCGGGGCATGTGCTGGGATCGGCGCAGGTTCGGCTGGAGCGGGATGGGGCGGTTGTCGTGGTTTCGGGGGACTATAAGCGCGCGCACGATCCGACCTGTGCGCCGTTTGAAGTGGTGCCGTGCGACGTGTTCATCACCGAGGCGACCTTTGGCTTGCCGGTGTTTGTGCATCCGCCGGCTGGTGCGGAAATTGCGCGGGCGTTGGCGCGGTTGCGGGCGAGCGAGGGGCGGTGCCTGCTGATCGGCGCTTATGCGCTGGGGAAGGCGCAGCGGGTGATTGCCTTGTTGCGCGAGGGCGGTTGGGAGCGGCCGATCTATCTGCATGGGGCGGTGGAGAAATTGTGCGCGCTATATCAGGCGCATGGGGTGGAGTTGGGAGAGTTGCGCCCGGTGGCGGGGGTGAAGGCGGATGCGCTGGTGGGCGAGGTTGTGATCGCGCCGCCTTCGGCGTTGCAGGATCGCTGGTCTCGCCGTTTGCCCGATCCGATCACCGCGATGGCGTCGGGCTGGATGATGGTGCGGGCGCGGGCTAGGCAGCGCGGCGTGGAGTTGCCGCTGGTGATATCCGATCATGCGGGCTGGGACGAGCTGACCCGGACCTTGCTGGAGGTGCGGCCACGCGAGGTTTGGGTGACACACGGGCGCGATGATGCGCTGGTGCACTGGTGCGGGCTGCACCAGATGAAGGCGCGGGCGCTGCATCTGGTGGGGCGCGAGGACGAGGACGAATGAAAGGCTTTGCCGAGCTGCTGGATGCGCTGGGCTTTGCTTCGGGACGCAATGCCAAGCTGGCGCTGATGGCACACTGGCTGGGAGAAACGGCGGATCCGGACCGGGGGTGGGGGCTGGCGGCGCTGACCGGCGAACTCGACTTGCCGGCGGTGAAGCCGGCGCTGGTCCGCGCGCTGATCGAGGCCGAGGTGGACCCGGTGCTGTTCCGGTTGAGCTATGACTATGTCGGCGATCTGGCGGAGACGGTGGCGCTGCTCTGGCCGCATCGGGAAGAGGGGGAGGTGCCTTCACTGGGCGAGACTGTGGAAGTATTGCAGGCCCTGACCCGCAGCAGCGCACCGGCGGTGTTGCGATCGATGCTGTCGCGGATGGACAGTTCGCAGCGCTATGCGCTGATCAAGCTGGCGACCGGCGCGCTTCGGGTTGGGGCCGGGGCGCGGCTGGCCAGGCAGGCCTTTGCCAACCGCTTCGGGGTTGATGTGGAGGTGGTGGAGGAGCTTTGGCACGGAGTGGCCGCGCCTTATGCCGAGCTGTTTGCGTGGGGCGCGGGCAAGGGGCCGCGGCCGGACCTGGAGGCGAAGCCGCTGTTTCGGCCGTTCATGCTGGCGCACCCGCTGGAGGCGCCCGAGAGCCTCGATCTGGCGGCCTTTTCGGCCGAGTGGAAGTGGGATGGTATTCGCGCGATGGCGGTGTGCCGGAGCGGGGAGAAACGGCTCTATTCGCGCGACGGGAATGATATTTCGGGCAGCTTTCCGGAAATTGTTGCGGCGCTGGACCAAGATTTGGTGCTGGATGGCGAACTGCTGGTGCGCGGCGTGGATGGCACGGTGGGCAGTTTCAATGCCTTGCAGCAGCGGCTGGGCCGCAAGAGCGTGGGCGCTGCCCTGATGCGGGATTATCCTGTGTTCTTGCGGGCTTATGACCTGTTGTTCGATGGAAGCGAAGATGTGCGCGGGCTGCCGCTGGAGGTCCGGCGGGAACGGCTGCAGGCGATCGTTGCCGGGCTTGATGCCGAGCGGTTCGATTTTTCGCATGGGCTGCAGGCGGAAACGTTGGAGGCGTTGGCGGAGTTGCGTGGCAGCCCGCCCGATCCGGCGATCGAGGGGCTGATGCTGAAGCGGCGGACATCGGCCTATGTGGCGGGACGCAAGGCGGGGCTTTGGTACAAATGGAAGCGCGATGCGCGGGTTGCCGATTGCGTGCTGATGTATGCCCAGCGCGGGCATGGCAAACGATCGAGTTTTTACTCGGATTTCACCTTTGGAGCCTGGCAGGGGGAAACGCTGCTGCCGGTGGGGAAGGCCTATTTCGGCTTTACCGACGCGGAGCTGAAATGGCTGGATGCGTGGGTGCGGGCACATACGACCGCGCGGTTCGGCCCGGTGCGCGAGGTGGAAAAGGCGCTGGTGCTGGAGGTGGCGTTTGATTCCATCGCGACAAGCAAGCGACACAAGAGCGGGCTGGCGATGCGGTTTCCGCGCATATCGCGCATCCGGCAGGACAAGCCGGCGGCCGAGGCAGATACGGTGGACATGTTGCGGGGGATGGTGATTTAGCGTTTGCCGCGGCGCGCATGCTGGCGCATCCTGTGGCTGCTACAGGGGGCGAGTTTGAACCAGCAGGATATCGAGCGGCAGCGCGGATTTCTGGCGGCGGTGGAGCGGCTCGGCAATCGATTGCCCGATCCGGTGATGCTGTTCGTGTGGCTGATCGGGGCGTTGATGCTGCTTTCGGCCTTTGGCGCGGCGGCGGGCTGGCAGGCGAGCCTGCCGTTCAAGGGGGAAACGCCGCCGGCCTTCGGCACACTGGAAGGGGGCATGCTGACCTTTCGCGCCGAAAGCCTGTTTTCGCAAGGCAATTTGCGCCGGCTGTTTACCGAAATGCCAAAGACGCTGACCGGCTTTGCGCCGCTGGGGTTTGTCTTGACGATCATGCTGGGCGCGGCGATCGCCGAGCGGGCAGGGCTGTTTTCGGCGCTGATCCGATCGTCCCTGCGCACCATTCCGCGCACGGTGATGACCCCGGCGGTCGCGGTGATCGGCATGCTGGCGCATCATGCGTCCGACGCGGCGTTTGTGGTGTTCATTCCGCTGGCCGGGCTGCTGTATGCCATCGTGGGGCGGCATCCGGTGGTGGGGCTGGCAGCCGCATTTGCGGCCGTATCGGGCGGGTTTGCAGGCAATCTGGTGCCGGGGCAGCTGGACGTGTTGCTGTTCAGCTTCACGCAGGAGGCGGCGCGGATCATCGACCCTGGTTGGACGATGAACCCGCTGGGCAACTGGTGGTTCATCGTGGCGATCGTGCTGCTGTTCACGCCGATCATCTGGTTCATCACCGACCGGATGGTGGAGCTGCGGCTTGGGCCCTGGCAGGGCGCGGGTGACGGCGAGGCGGATGCCGAATTGCGGGCGGAATTGCAACGGGCGGCGGTGACGGTGGCGGAGCGGCGCGGCTTGCGCTGGGCCGGCCTCGCCTTGCTCGCGGTGCTGGGCGGCTATGCGGTGCTGAGCCTGTGGCCGGGCTTTGCGCCTCTCATCGATCAGACAGCGGAGGGCATGGCACGGTCACAACCCTTCTTTTCCAGCCTGATCGCCATGCTGGCGCTGTTGTTCGCCTTCACGGGCATTGCCTTCGGGGCGGGGGCCGGCACGGTGACGACGCCCAAGGATGTGGTGGCCATGATGGTGGAGGGGATGCGGGCGATGGCGCCCTATATCGTGTTTGCCTTCTTTGCCGCGCACTTCGTGGCAATGTTCAACTGGTCACGCCTTGGGCCGATTGCGGCAATTTCCGGCGCGGAAGTTCTGAAGGCGTGGGCCTTGCCGCCGCCGTTGCTGCTGGTTGGCGTGCTGCTGTTTTCGTCGTTCCTGGATCTGTTCATCGGCTCGGCGACGGCGAAGTGGAGCGCGCTTGCGCCGGTGGTGGTGCCGATGTTCATGCTGGTGGGCATTTCGCCGGAGATGACGACGGCGGCCTACCGGATGGGCGACAGTTTCACGAATATCATGACGCCGCTGATGGCCTATTTCCCGCTGATTCTGATCTATTGCCAGCGGTATGACAAAGGCATGGGAACGGGATCGCTGCTGGCGCTGATGCTGCCCTATGCGTTGACGTTCATGGTGACAGGCATTTTGATGACGGCGGCCTGGGCGCATTTCGGCTGGCCCCTGGGGCCGGGAGCAGGCGTGCACTGGGCGCCGGGCTGAGGCAGACGCGGGTTAAGAATGCCCGTGGCTGCTGCTGGGCTGCTGCTGGTTTCGATGCAGGTGCTGCAGAAGACCGAAACCGAGGCGGACCAGCGGCTATCGCCAGACGCGGTCATCATGGATGGCGAGCTGTTGCAGCGCTGGAAGGTCGATGATCTCTATGCGGCGATAGTGCAGCGCAATGATGCCACGCGCCACCAGGCCGGAAAGCACTTTGCTCATCGTCTGGCGCGACAGGCCGCACATGGTGGCAAGATCGACCTGAGACATGGCAAAGGCCGCCTGCCTCGCATTGCCGTGCACGCCCATGAAGGTCAGCAGTCGCTGGGCCACCCGCACTTCACTAGAGCATGTTTCGATCTGGTGGAATCACCAGCATCGGAAACCCATGCGGAAAAACAAGAAGATAGAGCGGCCGTTCTGATGCAATCAGAGCGAGACTCGCTCTAACTGGCTGGGTCAGGTTTGATACGATGGTCACGGCCTCGGCGAGGCTTTCGGCGGTGTTGATGGCAAAATGCCGGCAATTTTCCGCATTGCCGATCATGTCATCGAAGGCGGCCTGGCTGAGGTGCAGAACATGCAGCAGCGAGCCGGCCGTCAGCGACACCCAGCGCGGTTCGCGCATGAAGGCGGTAGCGTCACCGACCCATTGGCCCGGAGTGGCGATGCTGCCGACCGTATCTGCCGGGGGCAGCCGGATCAGCATCTGGCAGCAAACGCTGTGCGACATGGGGCAGACCGGGCCGGACAAGGGCGAGGGCGAGGGCGAGGGCGGCAAATATCTGATCGTGCCGCTGGATCATCCGCCGATCGACGCGCCCGACCATCGCATCTTCCGTTCGCAATCGAACCAGCTCTGGTGGGGGACTCGCGGGCTCGATCCGGACCCTGTAGTTGCCGAAGCCACGGTGAAGCATCACCGCCTCTATGGCTGGAACGAACGCGCCGGTCCGCCGGTAAGCCAGTATCTCGAAGTCGGCGGCCGGGAATGGCATTCAGGACCGCCTAGCACGTTAGACTATTGGCGATTGCTCGCCGAACTTTACGCAAATGAGCCGGTGGCGCCGCGCGACCGCATGATGTTCGGCATGCTGGCACCGCTCGGGATCGTGGCCGGCAAGCCGTTTGCGCCCGATGCACGGCAACCGAAAATTCTGACCGATGCAGCGCGCGTCGGCGACCTGATGGCGCGCACGATTGCCTGCGACAAGCGCGATCCGGAGGCAGTCGTTTATCCGGGTCGGCACTGGGAATACATTGCCCGCTTCGAGCTCGATCAAGAGAATCCCGAAAAGACCCGCGTACAAGTTGATGAGAGAACCGCCTGGTTCCACGAGGCCATTGCGATGTCGACGGGGATGCAGGGCCGGATTGTGGGCTATGGCCAGGTCTATTTGAAGGCATCGAAGGACAAGGTGGGCAATTGGCTCGATGGCAGCAGATCCTATCGCTTTCACGTCGATGCCAACCCGCCGGTCCGGCAGTTCTGGTCGATGACGCTGTACAACAACAGCGATCGCTGCCCGCTACTGACCCCACAAGGCGCCGCTGATCTTAGCTCGCGGCAGCCCGACCTGGTGACAAATGCCGATGGCTCGGTCGATGTGTTCTTCGGCCCCGTTCGGCCGGCGGGCGCGATGAACTGGATCCAGACTCTGCCGGGACGCGGCTGGTTCGCTTACTTCCGCTTCTATGCTGCGACCGAGGCCTATTTCGACAAGTCCTGGCAGCTGAACGACATCGAGGAGATTGCAGCATGAACGACCTTGCACCCAGCGAAGCGAAAGCCATTGCCGGAGAGGCGTGGGCCTACGCGTTGGCGCCCGTCATCCTTTATGAAACCATGTATGCACAGGTGATCGACGCCACATCTTCCAGCTATGTCGGCGGCTTCAACAGGTTTCGGCATTATGACCGGCTGTTCACCCCTGCCGATACCGACATCCGCACGCCGAACAATGACACGCCCTATAGCTGGGCCTGGCTGGATCTGCGTGCCGAGCCGATCGTGCTCAGCCTGCCGGCAGTGCCCGAGCGCTATTATGTCAACCAGTGGGTCGATCTCTACACCCACAATTTTGCCTACACCGGCACGAGAAGCACGGGCGCCGAAGCGGGCAATTATCTCTTTGTGGGCCCGAGCCGGCAGGGCACCGTGCCGGCGGGCATCGACGCGGTTTTTCACGCCGAAACCGATATCGTGATGACCTTGACGCGCACTGGTGTTGACGGCGAGGCGGATATTCCGGCCATGAAGGCGGTGCAGGAGGGGTATCGCCTCACTCCGCTGTCTGCCTTCGCGGGGTCGCCTGCGCCTGAGCCAGCGTCTGCCCTCCATTGGCCGGCGTGGGACAAGGCATCTGCCGAGGGGCTCGGGTTCATCCGCTATTTGAATGCGCTGCTGCGCGTCATGCCGCCGGTGGCGTCGGAAGCGGCGATGATGGCGCGCTTTGCCCGCATCGGAATCGGCGCGGGCCTGCCGTTCGACGCGGCTGCGCTTGCGCCCGACATGCGTGCTGCGATGGAGGCCGGTATCGCCGAGGCTGCCACCGATTTCCAGGCCAAGGCGTCCAAAGAGACCGATTCGATGATGGTCTTCGGCTCCCGGGAGCAGCTTGGGTCCGACTTTATCTATAACCGCAACGTCGGCGCCGCGCTCGGAGTGCTGGGAAACACCAAGGAAGAGGCCATCTATGCCAGTCAGCAGACGGAACCGGATGGCACGCCGCTCGATGGGCTCTGCAAGTGGAGCCTCCGGTTTGCGCCGGGAGCGTTGCCACCGGTCGACTTTTTCTGGTCGATCACCATGTATGCGCTGCCCGATCGTGGCCTCGTTCCCAATGCGCTTCACCGCTATTCGCTCGGCGATCGTACGCCGGGACTGAAATACGATGCCGATGGCGGCCTGACCATCTGGCTCCAGCACGACAGTCCCGGGGCCGACCGGGAGTCGAACTGGCTGCCGACACCCCCCAGGCCGTTCTACTTTGTCGCGCGTCTTTACGGGCCAAAGGCCGAGGCGCTCAACGGGCAGTGGACATTGCCGCCGCTCGTGAAACTTGGCTAGGTGAACCATTGCAGGTCGGGAGCATGCTGTGAAGGAGGCGGAGCAGCGGCGGCGCAATTGAACTGAAAATGGGATTGTGGCAGCTTTGCGGCCTGGTTCACCAAAGGATCTGACCTTGCTGGCGAAGGGCGATGCGGAGCGGATCGTGCTGGCGCAGCGGTTGGATTTCCAGCTCGGGAGCTTGCAGGTTTCGCCATCGACGCGACAGGCCGGCTTTGCCACAGGATCGTTGACGCTGGAGCCGCGAGTGATGCAGGTGCTGGTGGCATTAAACGATGCGCGTGGGCGGGTGGTCAGCCGGGATCTTCTGGTGCAGCGCTGCTGGGACGGGCGCATCGTGGGTGACAGTGCGATCAACCGGGTGATCCTGCAGCTGCGCCACCTGGCGGCTGATGCGGCGGCGGGCAGCTTTGCCATCGAGACGATTGCGCGGGTTGGATATCGGCTGGTCGTGCCTGCTGGCGAGGATGCCGACGCCGGGGTTATGGCATCGCCGCCGATTGACAGTGGGCAGCCAGCCACCGCAGCGGACTCTGCGGGCGGACTGCGGGCCTTCATGCAGCGGCGTCGTCTGCTTGGCGCCGGCGTGGTGCTGGGCCTTGGCGGCCTCGCGGCGGCCGGCATTGGCCGAAGATCGGATAGCGAGCAGCAGGCCGCCGTGCTGGTGCAGCGGGCGGTCGATCTTGATGATGCCGGGCTTGCCGGAGACGAGGTGCAGGCGCTCGCCTATCTGGAGGAGGCGGTTTCGCTGGTGCCCGACAGTGCGGAAGCGTGGGGCGCGCTGGCGCTGGCGCATGTCGCCAATATTCCGCGAGAGATGTTTGCGACACGGCCGGGCCATGTCTGGCGGGCCGAGGCAGCGGCGAGGACGGCGCTGGAGCTGGACTCCGACAATGCCGATGCCAAGGCAGCGCTGGTGTTGCGGCATGGCTGGTGGGGCCGCTGGGCAACCTATGAGGCGGATTGTCGTGCCATCCTTGCCGCACATCCGGTGCACAAGCCCTCGGCGCGGGCGCTGTCCTTGCTATACTGCGAGGTGGGGCGGTGGCGCGATGCGCTTGTGGTGCTCGATACCTTTGGGGGCGAGCGTCTTGACGGGCCGCGCATTCACATCATGCGGGCGCAAGGCCTCGCAGCGACCGGTCGACTTCAGGAATCCGATCGGGTGCTTGCCGAAGGGATACGGCGTTGGCCGGGCGAAATTCGCCTGTGGACGGCGAGCTTTGAAGATTTGATCCGAAAGGGCCGAACCGGCCAGGCGCAGGCCATGGCGAATGACGAGGCGCGCATAATATTTTCCAAGCCGCCGATGCCGATGGATATGGGGCTTGCCATCGCCGCCGCCATTGAAAGCGGGCAGCCGGCCGACCGGGCATCGGCGGTCGATAGCATCATGGCGGCGCGTGAGCGGGGAGAGGTCTATTCGCTTTCTGCCGTTCAAGCTCTCGCGGCTTTACGGGCGCTGGATGAGGCTTTTTCGGTGCTGGAGCTTTATCTCTTTGGCGGCACGACACCCGGCGGCAATGTGGTGGCCGCGCCGGATGGGGGATTTTCCCGATCGACGAATCGGCTCTTTCTGCCGTCGTGCAATTCGGTGCGGGCCGATCCGCGCTTTGCCGGGATGATGCAGCGGGTGGGGCTCGCGGACTATTGGCGCCGCACCCGGAGCGCTCCGCAACTGATGGCGTGAAGGCCGAAAATCATTCGACCATTACGAATTCATCACATCATCGTGGTGGTCTGGAGGACCCCCGATGCGGCAATTTCTATCGCGCCGGTGCCCGATTGGCGGTGCCGAACAGTGGAGGCATAGCATGAACAAGATCGGGCGCATGGCCCTTATGAGCGCCGTTGCGGCTGCCATGATCGCAGCGCCGGCGATGGCTGCATTTCAGCCATTCAATGGCACACGGCAAAATGTGAACTTCATCAATCCGCCGGGAACCGGGCGGTGCGCGCCGCTGAACACGGTTGACATCACGCCCACCGGGCCGTCTTCCAGCGGCACTTCGAACTTCGGCAATTTCGTGCTGACGCACAGCCATTGCATTCCTGGAGCGCCCAATATGGACAATCCGGTGCAGCCGCTCACTGAAGGCGAATGGCTGTGGGACTTCGAGGCCGGGGACACACTGTTTGGCAGCTATAGCGGCCAGGCGGTCTGGGATGCCGGCGTCGTGACGGGCATGGAGGATCTGCTGGTGCTGGGCGGGACGGGGCGGTTTCTGGGTGCCACCGGGCTCATTCTGTCGCGCGGCCGGCTGGGCTTCGGCATGGTGGACGGCCGGCCGGCCGGCATTTTCAATGGTACATTGGAAGGTGCAATCGATGCACCGGCGATCCCCGAGCCGGCGACCTGGGGCATGATGATCCTGGGCTTCGGTGCGGTCGGCCTGGCGGTGCGGCGTCGGCGTTTTGCGGTGGCGTGTTGCGCTGGCTTGACGGAGTAACGGCAACTGTGAGCGGCATCCCGGCGCGAGCCGGGGTGCTTCTCATGCTTCAGGTGCGGTAGCGGATGAGGCCTTCCTGGGTGACGGAGGCGACCAGGGTGCCGCCTTGGGTGAAGACCTTGCCTTCATTCATGCCGCGGCCTCCGGATGCCGCCGGGCTTTTCTGATCGAACAGGAGCCATTGGCCGGGATCGATGTCAGCGTGGAACCAGATTGCGTGGTCCAGGCTGGCGGCTTGCAGCTTGGGGTCGGTCCAGCTGACTGTGTGCGGCATCAGGCATGTGTCCAGCAGGGTCATGTCGGTTGCGTAGGCAAACAGCGCGGCGCGGACTTGCGGGCTTTCCGGGACATCACCATCGGCCTTGAACCAGCTCTGGCTGTGTGGTGGCCTACTTTCGGGTTTGAACGGATTGCTCGGGTTCACCGGGCGAAACTCGAACGGGCGGTCGCGGGTTTGCCATATGGTGCGGAACGGCTCGGGCACGCGGTCGCCGGCCTTTTCATTCCATTGCTTTTCGCTGAGCAGGCCTTCCGGTCCTTTGGCTTCGGGCATGGCGTCCTGGTGGGTAAAGCCCTGCTCTCGCAGCTGAAAGCTTGCGGCGAGCGAGAAAATGGCGCGGCCGTGCTGGATGGCGGTGACCCGGCGGGTGGTGAAGGACTGGCCGTCGCGCTCGCGCTCCACCTTGTAAAGGATCGGGATTTTCGGCTCCCCGCCGCGGATGAAATAGCTGTGCAGGCTGTGTACGGGGCGGTCTTCGGGAACCGTGCGCTGGGCGGCCGCCAATGCCTGGGCAACGACCTGGCCGCCATAGACGCGGCTCCACCCGGCATCGGTGTTGGCGCCGCGATAGAGATCGACTTCGATTTCCTCGACATCGAGCAGACGGATGAGGCGGGCGAGGGC
>JAIMJL010000029.1:23744-30091 GCA_020693225.1 Sandarakinorhabdus sp.
GGTTAAGCGGCGCGGGCAGCGGTTGCAAGGGCAGGGCGGGCAAGGCATGGGCGCGGGATGCTGGAGCCGTTTCTTGTTTCCGCCTTGACGGTGGCGGTCGCCGAAATGGGTGACAAGACGCAACTGCTGGCGATCGTGCTGGCGGCGCGCTTTCGCCAGCCCATGGCGGTGATTGCCGGGATTTTCGTGGCAACCGTGTTGAATCATGCGCTGGCCGCTCTGTTGGGGACGCTTATCGCGGAATGGGTGGCGCCGGGAACCTTGCGCTGGCTTCTGGCAGCGGGGTTCTTTGCAACGGCGATCTGGGCCCTGATACCCGACAAGGCCGATGAAGACCCTATGGCAGCCGGAAAATGGGGGGCGTTTGCCGCGACAACAATCGCCTTCTTCGTGGTGGAGATGGGCGACAAGACGCAGATTGCGACCATTGCGCTGGCAGCGCGATTTGAAGCGCCGGTGGCTGTGACCTTGGGGACGACTGCGGGTATGCTGCTGGCCAATGCGCCGGCGGTGATCTTTGCCGACCGGTTGCTGCGCATCCTGCCGCTGAAGCTGCTGCGGATTTCGGCGGCGGCGATTTTTGCGGCACTGGGAGTGGCGACATTGATCGCTTGACCCGATTGATTGCCATCCGTAGACCATCCACATGGATGGTAAAAAGATGGTTTCGGCAGAACGGCCCCGGCCGGACAACGAAAAGATCACGATCAATCTCGGCTTTGTGGACCTGGGCCATATCGATCTGCTGGTGCGCGAGGGCTTTTACTCCAACCGCACCGACCTGATCCGCACCGCCATTCGCAACCAGCTGGAGCGGCATGCCGATGCCAGCCGGACCTCCGTTGCGCGGCAACGGCTTGCGCTGGGACTGTGCCATTTTTCACGGGCGGATCTGGAGGCTTATCTGGCGCGCGGCGAACAGGCAGACATCAGGGTGCTGGGTCTGGCGACCATTGCAGCGGATGTTTCGGCGGAACTGGCGCGCGCTTCGATTGCTTCTGTGCAGGTGCTTGGCGCGCTGCACGCAAGCCCGGCTGTGAAGGCGGCGCTTGCTGACCGGATGGGCTAAAACCTATCTCTTTGTTTTTTGAAGGTGCGTATCGATGATTGATGGAAAAGTCATGCAGGAGGCCTTTCGGCTGACGCGCTCCGGCGATGCGATGGGGGCAACGCGGATGATCCAGGCGATGCTGGCAGGGACGCAGGAACAGGCGCCATCGCGCCCGGCGCTGGCGGATGGCGGGCTGATCGACCTGACCGCCGAGACGGTGGATGTGTCGGCAACGAACGAGAGCATACCGGGCGGGGGCGCGTTTACCGATGCGGTGCATCGCTCCAAGACCGGGGTGCTGCCCTACAAGCTGTTCCTGCCCGATGCGTTGCAGCCGGGTGCGCCATTGCTGGTGATGCTGCACGGCTGCACGCAGACCCCGGACGATTTCGCGCGCGGCACCGGCATGAACGCGCATGCCGCCGAACATGGCTTTGCGGTTGCCTGGCCGGCGCAGACCCAGGGCAACAATGCGCAACGCTGCTGGAACTGGTTTGACAGGAATCACCAGGGGCGCGGCAAGGGCGAGCCGGCACTGATGGCCGGCCTGACGCAGGCGCTGGTGAGCGAGCATCGGCTGGACGCGCGGCGGGTGTTCATTGTCGGCTTGTCTGCGGGTGGCGCGGCGGCCGCGGTGATGGCAGCGGCCTATCCGGACATTTATGCCGGCGTTGGCGTGCATTCCGGTCTGGCATGCGGGGCCGCGAGCGACATTGGCAGTGCGTTGAGGGCGATGGGCAACGGTCGCGGGGGCGGTGGTGGGGGCGAAGGTACGGTGCGCCACTTTGTGCCGACTATCGTGTTTCATGGCGACAGCGATGCAACGGTGAACAAGGCCAATGGCGAAGATGTGTTTGCCGATGCGCTGGCAGCCGCAGGCGGCGCGCTCGGCGTGAGCGATGAAGCGGGATCGGCTGGCGGTGTGGCCTATGTGCGCAGCGTGGCGCGTGACCGGAATGGCCGCGCGCGGGCGGAAAAATGGAGCATCCGGGGCGGCCAGCATGCCTGGTCTGGCGGCAGCAAGGCGGGGAGCTATGCCGAGCCGCGCGGGCCGGATGCCTCACGCGAGATGGCGCGGTTTTTCCTGGAGCTTTGAACGGCGGAATGGGGATCGGCGGGCAGAGGGGTATCTGCCCGCCGATCGGAACGGCCGGGGGGGGTGGCCGTTCGTCAACGGCAGCCAGCATGCCGCCTGTGCGTGAGACATGCTGGCTGCCATTTTGGCATATCCTGAAAGATGAACAGGTACTGCGGCGATTGGTTCCCGGCTTGCAGGGAACATTCGCACATGGTCACCGTTACCTTTGGTAAGAGACGCGCGGCATGATGCTGTCAGCCTCTACCCACAAGGAGATATGGCATGAGCAATTCCGCTTCCGACGACCAAGATGTGGATTTTGACACTGCCGTAAACGATCCTTCAGCCTATTATACCGATCCGCAGGGTATTTCATGCGACGAGACTCTTTCGCGCGCGCAGAAGCTGCGTTTTCTGAACGAATGGGCGCAGGATCTGGCCGACCGGCAGACAGCCGACAGTGAAGGCATGGCACCCGAGCGCGTTGGTGCCGTTGAGGCGGATGCGGCTCTGGTGAATGCAGTGGCGGCGGCAATCGCGGACGTGGAACAGCAGCCAGATGCCACGGGGGCCATGGATATGCTGCGCAAGACGTGGCGTCGCATCCGGGGTACTGCGGGCTGAGACAAAAATTGCCCGGCTTCGCTTGCAAAGCCGGGCAGTGGGGGTCGATCGGAAAGATTTATTTGGAAGGCTTGTCCACTGTGACTTCGGGCACTTCGACGGTCACGGTTTTGGTGCCGACTTCGACTTCGGCAGCCTGCACATCCACGCTGGGCACTTCGCCGCCGGACACGGAAACTTCCGGGGTTTTCAGGTCGCCGCTGGTGCTCATGTTGAGCATGCCGGTGGCAAACAGCACCACAAGGACGATTGCAGCGACGGCGAGCAGGATCAGCAAGGTTTTGCCGATGCCGCTTTTTTCGCGCTCTTCTACGGGCGGGCGGTACGGATCTGTCGGTCGGGATGGGTCTGTAGCCATTGCGTAATCCTTCGTTAAGTCTGAAGGATTGAACGCGGTATGCGGCTTCCGGTTCCGTCAATGTCTCAGATCAGGGCGCGCGATGTCCAATAGGTCAATCCGGCGAAGAGATACGCCAGCGCGAACAGATAGGTGAACATGAAAGCCGGCCAGCGCCAGCTGTTGGTTTCGCGTCGCACGACTGCCAGCGTGCTCAGGCATTGCGGGGCGAATACGAACCAGGCGAGGAAAGCGAGCGCGGTTGGCAGCGACCAGCTGGTGCGCAGGCGTTCAACAAGGCTGTGCGCATCATCCGGGGTGGCCTGCAGCGCATAGACGGTGCCCAGGGCCGATACGGCGACTTCGCGGGCCGCGAGGCCGGGAACAAGGGCGATCGAGATTTCACGGTTGAAGCCAATCGGGCGGAAGATGGGCTCGAGCGCCGTGCCGATCTTGCCGGCAATGCTGTAATCGATGGCCGGTCCGGTGGCGCCTTCAGGCGGCGCTGGATAGCTGGCGAGCAGCCACAGCGCGACGGTGACGGTCATGATGATGCCACCGGCTCGCTTCAGGAAGGCGGATGCGCGCAACCAGAGACCGACGGCCGTGTCGCGCAGCGATGGCCATTGCCATGCCGGCATCTCCATCAGGAAGGTGGGGGCCGGTCCGCGCGTCACCGTCCGGCGAAGCGCCCATGCGGCCGTCATCGCGCCGAGGATTCCCAATGTGTAGAGGCCGAAGAGAACGAGACCCTGCAAGCCGATAGGCCCCCACACCCGTTTTGCCGGAATGAAAGCGGCGATGATCACCGCATAGACCGGAAGCCGCGCCGAACAGGTCATCAGGGGTGCGATGAGGATTGTGGTGAGCCGGTCCCGCGGATCGGCGATGGTGCGCGTTGCCATGATGCCGGGGATGGCGCAGGCAAAGGAGGATAGCAGCGGGATGAAAGCCCCACCGTTGAGGCCGACACGGGCCATCGGACGGTCCACCAGGAAGGCGGCGCGGACCATGTAGCCGGAGCCTTCGAGCAGCAGGATGAAGGCAAACAGGATCACGATCTGCGGCAGGAACACGATGACCGAGCCAACACCGGCTAGCACGCCATCGATCACCAGAGATTTCAGGAAACCGGACGGCAAGGCGGCGGCGGCAATCGACTGAGCCCAGGTGATGCCGGCTTCGATCCAGGTCATCGGCGCCTCGGCCCACGAAAACACGGCCTGGAACATCAGGAACAGGATGCCGCCCAACAGCAGCGGGCCGATGACGGGGTGCAGGGCGATGCGGTCCAGCGCGCGTGTGGCCCTGCGGGCTTCGCCTTCCGCAAGGGTGACAGATTTGGCCAACGCGCGCGCCTCGCGGCTGAGGGTGCGCGGGTCGGCAGTGGGCAGGGCGGGGCCATGCGATTGATCGAGAACCGCGCCAATGGCCAGCGCCAGTGTGTCCAGACCACGCTTGCGGACGGCCACCGTTTCGATGACGGGCATGCCCAGAGCTCTGGAGAGCGCACTGGCATCCAGAACAAGTCCGTCGCGGGCGGCCATGTCGACACGGTTCAGTGCCATCACGGCCGGGATGCCGAGGCGCTTCAGCTCCAGCGCGAAGCGGAGATGGGCCGGGAGATTGGTGGCATCTGCAACAATGAGGAGCGCGTCGGGAGTGCGCTCGCCTGGCTGGCGACCAAGCAATGTGTCCCGTGTGACGGCTTCATCCGGGGATCTTGGCGTGAGGCTGTAGCATCCGGGCAAATCCACCAGTTCGACAGCAACGCCCGAGGGCAGGACATAGGCGCCCGATTTGCGTTCGACGGTGACGCCGGGATAGTTTCCCACCTTCTGGCGTGTGCCGGTCAAGGCATTGAACAAGGACGTCTTGCCTGCGTTGGGGTATCCCACGACTGCGACCATCGGCGCAGCTATGGGGGTGGCAGGGCGAACGGGTGCCGACTGAATGCAGGTCTCGATGGTCATGCGACGAGGATCGCTGCGGCCAGCGCGCGGCGCAGTGCGACGGTGGTGTTGCCTACGCTCACCGCTATCGGATCACCGTTGATGGGAGCTGCATGCAGTTTCTTCACCGTGACACCTTCATCGAAACCCAGCTCGAGCAAGCGCAAAAGCACATCATCCGCCATTGGCGCAAAGCCTGTCACAGTGGCGGATCGACCGGCAGAGAGATCGTCGAGGGATGTCAGCATTACCCGCTTCGCTGGGATAAATGCGAATGCAAGTCAATAGTCACGGTAGAATACATGGCTTGTTGGCTTGGACACTGCTATGGCTGGCAGTGAAGCAAAAAGGGAATTGTTAAGGCGTGGAACCAAATGTGCGGGCCGCTGCTGGCTGTGGCATGTGCCATCGGGCTTTCCCAGTTTGCCACCCCTGCCTTGGCTGGCACTCTGCTGGATACGGGCATTCAGCCGGAACTGGGGGCTTACTCGCAGTATGACCTGGATTTTCTGGGCGATGATGTTTTCGATGTCGCCACACAGGAAGCGCTGAAATTCACGATCGCCAACGGCGGCATCGCCAGCGAGATCACGATCGGAGCCGGGAACCTCCGGCAGTATGGCGCCTTCATCGATATTTTTCGCGATACCAATGGCACGTTGGTTTCAACCCTTGCCAACCGGGTGGTTTTGCTCACGGAAAATGCGACGTCTGATGTGGCGATCGATGATCCGGCCTATGCCGACTGCTGCTGGTTTGGTCTGGGGCAGAATTATATGTCGACCTATTCGGGTCTGTCGCTTGCGTTTGCCCCCGGTGACTATTGGATCCGGATCACCACCATCGCCCCGGAATTTTACTACCCGCCCTATCTCATTGCGGGTGCCGGCGCGGGAACGCTGGCCAGCCGGTCATTTTATGGCATGGGCTGGGGGCACGGCTATGACGATGTCACCTACAGCTATCGACCGGGCTTTCTTCCATCGATCAGGATCATCGGAACGCTGGACAGCGTCGTTCCGGAGCCTGCGAGCTGGGTGATGATGATCGCCGGGTTCGGATTGGCCGGCGTTGCGGCAAGACGCAGATCCGCGGCTCAGGTGACCGGGTAGCGCAGGCGGCCGAAAAAGCGGGGAAGGCTGAAGCTTTCGGCCGGGGCGAGCTTCTTCAGCTTGGCCTTGGCTTTTTCGATCTGCATGATGCCCTCGATGCGGCGATCGAGGAAGGCCCAGGTGGCGGCGAAATCCTCACTGTCATCATTCAGCCAGACAAGGAGGGTGGCAGCATAGACGCTGCCGGCCAGCA
>JAIMJL010000132.1 GCA_020693225.1 Sandarakinorhabdus sp.
TTATCTTGCCGTCCTCGCCCTTGGGCTCGCTGGTGAGCACTTTTATCTTCGATTCGTCGGCTTGGAGGTAGTCGCTGCCCATCGTCCGCTCGAGCAGCACTTTGTGCAGCGGCACCAAGAGGTTGCAACTGGCAGCGAACCAGCTGTTGACGGTGGACTTGTGCAGCTGCCACCCGTAATCGCGAGAGAACCGCTGTATCTGGCGGTAGAACGGCAGGTGGTCTACGTATTTGGCGATGGCGATGTGCGCCAGCAGGCTGGCGCCGGCCACGCTCTTGTCGATCGGGCGAGAGGGCAAGTCCCCGATGAGGATTTCCGTGCCACAGTCAGCGCCGGGCTTGGCATACTTGGGGCGTATGATGACCTGCTTGATCAAGCTGGCAGGGGTGTATTCCACCCATTCGGTGCGCTCTTCGCCGATCTTGACCAGGCCTTCCGTGTCCTCCTCCGGCTCGATGACCAGCACCTCCTCAAGGAAGTGCCCGGGTATGGCCGCCCGCCCGGGGTGCGGCCTGGCCGCGGCCTTGTCGCGCTCGTAGGTGATGGTCTCCTTGACGGGCTCTGGCGCGGCCTCCTGCGGCTCTTGCGCGGCCTCTGGCTGGGCGAAGAGGCTCAGCTGCTCCGTGGGGGCCGGCACGGGCACGAAGCGCTCCGTGGTGCTGCCGAACAGGGCGCGCTTGAGCTGTTCCAGCTCAAACCTGACCTGTGCCAGCTGGGCTTTCAGCTCCTTGTTCTCCGCGAAGATTGCCTGTGCGTCCATGTCTCAAAGATACGGGACGAAGCTGGTTTTATGCAGCTTTTTCGTATCTTTTTCTTCGTTTTATCGACTTTATCTCGATGCCCTCCAAGAGCATCACCAAGTCCGACCAGCGCAGCTCCTTCGACCCGCCGGCCGCCCCTTCCGGCAGCTCGAAGGTGCCCCGTTCCAGTTGCTTGCTGTACAGCGCGAAGCCCGTGGCGTCCCACATCAGCAGCTTGATGCGGTCGCGGCGGCGGTTCAGGAAGATGAACACGTCGCCCCCCATGAGCTCCCGGCCCATGTGCTGGCGCACTATGCCGCTCAGCCCCCCCGCCCCCTTGCGCATGTCCGTCGGCGCGCCGTAGAGG
>JAIMJL010000030.1 GCA_020693225.1 Sandarakinorhabdus sp.
GCGCAGTTTGCGGCTGTGCAGGCGGCCGCCTTCCTGGCGCATCAGGGCGACGGCGGAGATGCCGATCTGCAGATGTTCGGAGATGGCGCCTTCGTAGAAGCGGTTGGCCTGGCCGGGCAGCTTGATTTCGCCGTGCAGCGGCTTGTCGCTGACGCAGAGCAACGTTCCGTAGGGGACGCGGAAGCGATAGCCTTGGGCGGCGATGGTGGCCGATTCCATGTCCACGGCGACAGCGCGGGACTGGTTGAAGCGTTTGGAGGAGAGGCCGAAGCGCAGCTCCCAGTTGCGATCATCGGTGGTGACGACGGTGCCGGTGCGCAGGCGCGGTTTCAGGGCCTCGCCATCCAGCCCGGTCACCTGGCTGGCGGCGCGTTGCAGGGCCTGCTGCACTTCGGCGATGGCGGGGATGGGGATTTCGGGGGGGAGCATGTCGTCCAGCACATGGTCGTCGCGCAGATAGGCATGCGCCAGCACATAGTCGCCGATCGACTGGCTGGGGCGTAAGCCCCCGCAGTGGCCGATCATCAGCCAGGCTTGCGGGCGGAGAACGGCGAGATGGTCGGTAATGGTTTTGGCATTGCTGGGGCCGACGCCGATGTTGACCAGCGTGATGCCCTGCCCGTCGGGCGCCATCAGATGATAGGCCGGCATCTGGAACTTGCGCCAGGTGCCGTCGCCCTGCGCTGCCTCGGGTGTGGCGGCCTCGCCGCTGAGCAGTACGCCGCCGGCGGCGCTGAGCGAGGTGTAGGGGGTGTCGGGCTTCTGCAGCTCCTTGCAGGCCCACTGAATGAACTCGTCCACATAGCGGATATAGTTGGTGAACAGGATGTGGTTCTGGCTGTGGTGCGCGGGGGCGCCGGTATAATGTTTCAGCCGGGCGAGCGAGAAATCCACCCGCGGCGCATCGAACAGGGCGAGCGGGCGATGTTCGTCATCGGCCTGCCGCCAGAGGCCATCGGGAAGCTCGTCGCCGATATGCTTCAGCTCGGTTGTGGGGAAGTGCCGGGCGAGCAGCTTTGCCGCCGTTGCGTCCAGCGTGAGATCCCTGGCGCCATCGAGCACATAGGGGAAGGGAATCTCGACCGTTGACGGGCGCACGGTGAAGTGCGCGCCATAATCGGTTGCCAGCAATTCGATCTGTTCCACCAGATAGCGGCGGAAGTGGCCGGGGTGGGTGATGGTCACGGCATAATCTCCGGCGGCGACCAGCCGCGCATAGGCGCGCGACAGGCGCGGAGCATCGGTTTCAGGATGCCAGGCCAGCACCAGCTCCGGATAGGCGAACAGGCCGGCGGCGCGATCGGCGGCGCTGGGCGGCGCGCCGCCGGCGACAAAGGCCTTGAGCGCGGTGCGCAGGGCTTCGACCGAGGCGGCATGCAGCGCGGCGAGCTGATCGACGAGGGCGTGTGCGTTGATGGACATGCCGCTGCCTTGGCAGGCCCGGGCGGCAATATCCAGCGTGGATGCTTGGGGGCTATCGCCATCGGCCCGCGCTTCCCAAATGCGGGCCTGCGCCCTAGAGATGGGAAGCGAGATGGGAAGCCTGTTTTGGGTTCAGCCAGACGGGCAGGAGATGCGATTTTGGGCGAAGTGTTCCTTTCCTACAAGTCGGAAGACCGGGCGCGGGCGGCGCGGCTGGTCCGGGCGCTGGAGGAATCGGACATCGATGTCTGGTGGGATCAGCATATCGGCGCCGGGGATGCCTGGCGACAGCAGATCGGCGAGCGGCTGGACGCGGCACGCTGTGTGGTGGTTTTGTGGACGAAAACCTCGGTTGGCCCGGCGGGCGGCTTTGTGCAGGACGAAGCGGCGCGGGCGGAACGGCGCGGCACCTATCTGCCGGTTACGCTGGATGATGTGGAGCTGCCGCTGGGCTTCGGCGCGCGGCAGGCGCTGTCGCTGGTGGGCTGGCGGGGCAACCGCGATGCGGCGGCCTTTGCAACCTTGCTGGCCAAGGTGCGGGAGATGATCGGCGGGGACGCGCCGAAGGCTGCGGTGCCGCTGGCAAGCCAGCCCGGACGGCGGACCGTGCTGATCGGTGGTGCTGCGGCAGCGGCGCTTGCTGCCGGCGGAGTGTTTCTGGCGGTTCCGGCAACGCGCTGCCGGCTGTTTCCGTGCGCGACCGACACGCCCGAGCCGGTTGCGCTTCCGGTGCTGCCGTTCCGCAATTTGAGCGGCAATCCGGATGCCGATTTTCTGGCCGACGGGATCACCGAGGAAATCCGCAACGCCATCGCGCGGGCCGGGACCATCAGGGTTGCCGCGCGCACCTCTTCCAACACCTTCACCGGTGCCGATCTGGATATGCAGGCGGCGGCGCGCAAGCTGGGGGTTGGCTGGTTGCTGGATGGATCGGTGCGCAACGTGGACGGCAAGGTGCGGGTGAACACCACGCTGGTGGAGGCCGAATCGGGTTTTGAAAAATGGTCGGAAAGCTACGACCGCGAGATGCAGGATGTGCTGGCACTGCAAAGCGAAATTGCCTCCACCGTTGCAACCACCCTGCAGGGCAGCCTGGATCCGCAATCGAGCGCGGCGGTGGCGCGGTTGCCAACCGCCAACAGCCAAGCCTTCGAGGCCTATCTGCGCGGGCGCAAGCTGCTGGACCTGGCATCCGATCTGGAAACCGATCGCGCCGCGCTGGCGCTGTTTGATCAGGCGGTTGCGCTGGATCCGGGCTATGCCGGTGCGCATGCGGCGCGGGCGCGGACCTTGCAGGCGATCGCCAATTCCGATCCGGACCTGACGCAGCAGCGGGCCAACTACAATGCGGCGCTTTCCGCCGCACAGCGGGCGGTGGCGCTGGATCCGCAGCTGGCGGCGGCACAATCAACGCTGGGCTATATCCTGATGTATGGCAGGCTGGATTTTCCGGCCGCGCGGGAGCCTTTTGCCAAGGCGAGGGACAGCGCGCCGGATGATGCCGATATCCTGATCCGCTATGGCCTGTTTCATGCCCGCGTTGCCGACATGAAAACCGGGCTGGCGGCGCTGAAGCGTGCCACCGAGCTGGATCCGTTGAACCCGCGCGCCTTTCGCGCGCACAGTATGGCGCTATATGCCGCGCGGCAGCATCGGGCGGCGATTGCCGTGATGAAGAAGGGTCTTGCGCTCAACCCTGCGCTGAGCATCGGCCATGCAACCATTGGCGACGCGCTGCTGCAGCTGGGCGAATTGCCGGCGGCGATTGCCGAATACCGGCTGGAGCCGCTGGAGCATATTCGCCACACCGGGCTGGCGGTGGCGCTGCGCAAGGCCGGGCAGACCGCTGGGGCCGAAGCCGAGATGGCGGCCTTGCGACAAACCGGCGAGAATGTGTGGTTCCAGGTGGCGCAGGTTCTGGCGCAATGGGGCGACAGCACGGCCGCCATGGACGCGTTGGACAAGGCGCTGGTGCTGCGCGATGCCGGGCTGCCACTGCTGCGCGACGATCCATTTCTGGATCCGCTGCGGGGCCTGCCGCGCTTCCAGGCCTTCCAACGCAAGCTGAACTTCGGCTAGGGCTTTTGTGGGGCCATTGTGTTGCCGCCGATTGGCGCTAATATCCGCGCCTCACACAGGGAGACTGGATATGATCAAATCGGGTTTTGCGGTTGCTGCAATAGGTGCACTTGCGCTGTCCGCCTGCGGGCCAAAGGCAGAGACGGCCGCTCCCGCCGAAAGCGAAGCGGTGGAGACCATGGCCGTGGAAGAATCGCCGGCGGTTGAAGCCCCTGCTGTTGAAGCCACGGCCGCTGCGGCAACAGAAGCAGCGGCGGAAGCCACCGAAGCGGCAGCCGACGCCAGCGAGGCCGCAGCCGATGCGATGGCCGCAGCGCCCGGTGGAGCCCCCGGTGCGACGGAAGAAAGCCTGGGCAACACTGGCCCGGACAAGAACCGCAAATAGGCCTTACCAGCCGGTGCCGTTGGTGGCGAGGACGGTGGAAATCCAGGCGTAATTGTCACCAACCAGGCTGGAATAGCGGGTTTCCGGCGTGGCGCGGGTGGCACTGCCGCCGCAATTCGCCTCGCCGGAGGGTCTGCGGCTGGTGATTCCCACCAGCCGTGCACCCGCAGGCGTGAACACGGCCAGGGGGCCACCGCTATCGCCAACGCAGGTGTCTTTGCCGGCAGTGCCGCCGGCGCAGACATGGGTTGGCAAAAAGCCTTCCTCCGGTCCGCAAGGTACAACGGCAACATCGACCTTCTGCAACACCGGCTGGAAGCGGAATTCGCGCTTGTCGGGATTGCTGGCGGCACCCCAGCCGGAGGCCAGCGCGGTGCTCCGGGTCACGCTCTGCTCGTTTCGGGCGATGGGGCGATGGATGCGGTTTGGCGCAACCGGCTGCGCCAGCCGGATCAGCGCGATGTCGTGCGTGAACAGGAATTTGTGTGCGTCACTCAGCGGCCGGGTTCCGGCGCGCGCGGGCGTGCAGCTGCGGCAGGGGATATAGCCGGGGTGGATAAAGAGCCCGCCGGGGCGGATGGCGCGGTTGGCACCGGCCGGCGGAGTCTGGATGCTGACCAGCCCGACGCGAACGGCGAAGTCGCTGGCGGGATAGGCGGTCTTGCCATCACTGCTGAAGAAGCAATGCGCGGCGGTCAACACCCATTCCGGGGTGATCAGCGCGCCGCCACAGCGGTGCGCGCGCTGCCAGGCCGGGCGTTGCGGATCGTCCGCGCCGGGGTCTTTCCAATAGACCTGCACCTGCCAGGGCACATCGCCCAGAACCGCCGACGTGCCGCCGATGATGCGGCCTCCCTGATCGTCACCTTCTGCCGGGGCGGCGGATTCCTGGGCCACATCCTCGACCGCGCTGGCAACCGGCAATTGCGCAAACGACGGATGGGCCGCCAGCAGCAGCGCGACGAGGCCGATATTCGCAGACTTTTTCATGGCGTAACCAGCAGGCTGGAGGTGATGACATCGAAATCGCCGCTGGGCAGTGCGCCTGCTGCCCGTGTGCCCCGCGCGGCCGCACACAGCAGCTGCGCCAGCGCATGGCTTTGCTCGCAGCCGCCGGAGCGCGGCAGGCTGCCCTGTTCGATCGGGCCGGCGGCGAGCAATTCCTGGCTGAGGATCAGGACCAGGCGGAAATCGCCGGGACGCGCCGCCCGCACCGCCTTGCCGATATGGAAAAATCCGTCGGCGGGCAGCCGGTCGCTGGCGCCGCCGGGGGGATAGAGGCGATTGATGCCGAACTGCGGCGTCACCTCGAAAAGATAGGGATAGAGCGCCTTGTCCCGCTTGTCCCCCTGCCCTTGCACCAGCAGGCGAAAGCGGTTCCCCACGCTGACGGCGGGGCCAAGCAGGTCGGCGCTGCCGCGGGTGACCTTGCAGCCTTCGCAGCCTTCGGTCTCGATGCTGAGCGCGCCGAAGCGTTGATCAGCCGGTTTGCGCGGCAGGGCGAGCAGGGCCTCGGCATTGGCGACGCGGCGCAGGGTTTCGGCGATCCGCCCGGTATCGCTTTCGGCCTTCAGCTTGCCGATATCCACCCGTTGTTCGCCGCGCGCGTCCAGCAGGCGCAGCGTGCCGCCCTCGCGAACGACCGTGTAGCGCGGGTTTCGATCGTCGCGCACGATGAAATCAAGGCCGGCGAGCGCCGCCTTCACGTCCGGCTCGGACAGGCCGCGAAAGCCGATTGGAACCTGCAGCGCGCCATAGGATCGCGTGACCTCGACTGCGGTGATTTCGCTGCCCGGCTTCAGGGTTGCCGGGCGCTCCAGCCGGGCGCGCTGCGGGCCGGCTTCGATCACCCGCACCAGCGTGTCCGGCTTGCGACCTTCCAGCATGGCCTGCTGCCGGGGATAGAGCGCGAAGGTGGAGCCCTCGGCAATGCCGGACAGCGTGCCATCGAACAGGCTGACGTGATCGGCTTCCACGAGGCCGGGGAAGCTGCGGGCGGCGCCCTGCACCGTCTGCCCGAGGAACGGGGTGGTGCGCAATGGGCCTTCGCCGACCGGGGTTTGCGCGGCGGGCTTGCTGCGGGCGACGGTGAGCAGATCGCCGCCGGCGGGGGTCTGGCCGCTCAACCGGGCGCGGATGTCGGACAGGATATCGCCATAGGTGGCGCCGGGGTTTTGCGAGAAGGACTCGGTGAGGGCGACGGTGAAGATGCCGTGGCGGCTGTCGCCCACGCCGGTCTCCAGCGCCTTCTGTCCATCGAGCGCGGCGGCCAGGTGAATCGGCGTGGCGCGCCGGATGCCGGATGGGGGTGGCTTGCGCGGACTCCAGCGGGTGGAGGGGTCCAGCTCTTCGTCTGCCGGATCGCTTGCCGGGGCCGGATCGATGGCCCGCGTGGCGCTGTTGGCGGCAGGCCCGGCTCCGCCGGCGCGGGTTGCGGTGCCGCTGTTGCAGCTGTCGAAAATGGTGACCACCTGCACGCCATAGGCTGCGGCATCGTCGATGCGGTCTTTCAGCGTGATGTCGAGAATGTCGTCGACGATATTGCCGTCGCCAAAAGGCGTGCGGCTGTCGGCCGCCACGATGCTGCTGTTGCGCGCCGACGCCTGCGTGCTGCTGCGGGTGCCGGCCGAGCCATAGGCGCCGTGACCGGCGAAATAGAAGAGCACGGTGTCGCCGGGCTTCGAGGCCTTCACCAGTCGATCGAAACCGGCGAGAATGGCGGCGCGTTTGGCGCAGCCGTTGATGAGGGTGATCGAGCGATCACCCACCACTTCGCAGGCTCCCGCTGCCGGGAACGGATCGAGCGCCAGCTTGTAGCTGTGCGCCAGCCGGTCGCGCATCAGGCGCACATCGTTCACCGCGCCTTGCAGGTTGGCGTCTACCTGAGGCGGATAGTCGTCTATGCCGACGAACAGGGCACGGATTTCGGCGCTGGCCGGGTTGGCGGCGGCCAGCGCGAAGGCGGCCAGAAGCGTCCGCCTCATGAACCGGCGGCCACGGGCCTGGGCGCGACCATCTTCAGCCAGCTGTCGTTCGGGGTGAAATCGAAATAGGACGGCTGCTGCCGCGCGACCGGCCCGCTGTCCCACTCCACCATCAGGCCGGGGCCATTGTCCGGATCGCTCGCATCGGGTGCCGCAAGCTCCGGCAGCCGATAGAGGGCGTAGCCGATCAAGTCCTCGAAGGCGATGACGCCGTCCTCGTCAAAGTCCGCCTTGGCGCCGCGCATGCCTTCCACCACCAGCGCATAGGTCAGCAGGCCATGGCCCAGTGTGGTATCCTCCATGGCATATTGATCGGGTGCCGATGCCGCGAGGATGCGGATGTTCTTGTCATAGGCCAGTTGCCCGAGGCCCGGATCGCCCATCGGGCCGGGCTTGAAGCCGTCGGAATCGAAACTGGCAGCGGAATGGCAGGCATCGATGATGAAGCTGATGTCACCCGCGTCCACCGGTGCCAGCCAGGCGGTGAGATCGCCGGCGGTGATCAGGCTTTCGCGCACCGGCTTGTCGCCGAGGGTCTGCACATCCGACGGCACGAGGGAGAACCGCCCGCCGCTGTCGGTGTAGCCGTGACCGGAATAGCTGATGAGGACGATATCGTCCGGCGTTGCCTGCTCCAGCCGCGCGAAGCCGGCGCGGATCGCCGCGCGCGTTGCCGGGTTTTCCGCCGTGCCGGTGATGGTGATCGGAATCACCTGAATCGGCCGACCGTCATCAGGCGGCCGTTTCAGCCGGGTGATCGTGGAGCGGATGGCATCGGCATCGGGCACGGCATAGCGCAAGGGGCGGAAGGTGCCGCCGGGGTAGGCGTTGATGCCGATGGAGAGAAGGAACAGCCGGCGCGGCGCGGGGCGCGTTGGCGTGGGCGTGAAGTCCCTGTCGGCCGTTTCGCCCTTCACGCGGTCCTCGTTGAAAGCATAGGCGCTGAAGCTGATCGGGTCTGTTGCCGCCCCGGTTGGTAGAGCCACGCCGCGGAACGTGTGTTTCAGCGTGCCATCGGATTGCAGCGGCAGGCGGGTTTGCTGCCGCCATCCGGCGCGGTCGCGGCTGTCCAGGTTGGGCTGGGCCTGGCCGAGCTGGGCAACCAGCGCCTGGTCGCGAAACAGCTGCAGATTGTGTGCGCCGGACCGGGTCTGGCCATAGGCGCCGGATGGCAGGCTGTTGCTGCCCTCGGCGATTTCCACATCGACATCGACCCGCGCGGGGCCGGCCGGGCGGATGGCGGCAATCGTTACCACCGGCAGCGAGCGGTTGAGGCCATTCAGCGGCGGGACCGGCGGCAACATCCGGCCGCAGCTGTTGGCGCCGGTGCAGGCAATCAGCGTCTGCATCAGGCCGGGGGTGAAATAGTCGCGCATGAAGGTTTGCGGCGCGAGCGACTGGAACGGCGCATCGGCCATCAGCCAGCGGAAGCTCGGGAAATCGGGCGGAACGTCGGTGTCGTAGCGGCCGTCAGGGGCATGGGCGAGAAATTTGCTGCTGTCTTCATCGACGAAGCGCGACAGGGTGAGGATCGGCTTCCAGCTGCGGGTATCGAACAGTCGCAGCCCCTCATAAACCGAGGCGGCCCAGAAGATGGATTTGCCGGGCAGGAAACCGCCGGCGACGGCACTGGCCATGTCCAGCGGCGGCAGCACCTTGCCGGTGGCGAGATCGACGCGCTGGATGCTTTGATCGAGCAGGCTGGAGAACAGCGCGATCCGGCCATCGGACAGGATCATTTCGGGGTCGAAGATCTGGATCGGCAGCGCGCGGGCCTTCGGCTGACCCAGCGTCCAGGCCTGCGCGGTTTCATCGTCGCCGACAAACAGCAGGGTCTTGCTGTCAGGCGTGAAATTCAGCCGGGCGACGGCTCCGGCGCCGGGCAGCATCAGCCGCTGCAGCAGGTTTCCGGTTTGCGCGTCGATCACCAGCAACTCGGTATCGTCTTCGCCTTGCTGCATCGAAAGCGCGATCGTGCGGCCATCGGGGGCGGCTTGCAGGGCATTGATGAACCGGCCGTTTGTAAGGTCCATGCCGATCACCCGGCTGGCACCATCCTCAACACCGATGACGAAGACGGAGCGGGTATTCGGCACGCCGTGGCGGCAGTTGGCGAGGCCGGTTCCGATCAGCGTGTTTTTGTTCAACGGCTGCATATAGCACAGCGGGTGAAAATAGGCTTCGCCAGCGCCGCTTTCGGCATCCACCAGCAGGGCAAATTGCGGCACACCCTTCTGGTCGGATGTCTTGTTTCTGCCAAGATAGCTGGACGCGGCGCTGGCGAGGTAGCGATCGGAATCGAGCCAGCCGATCATGCCATAGTCTTTGGTCAGCGTCTTCTTCTGCTGCGCCTTCGGGACGATTGCCTGGATGACGTCGTCGAAACCGGCGACCTGCAAGGGGCCGGGGGAGTCCGCGCGAAGCCCATAGACCCTATTGCCCGACAGGAAGCCGATCAGCGTGCCATCGGGATTGAACGACGCCCAATCGATGCTGTCCTGGCTTTCGGCAAAGAGCGTCTGGATCGTGGTGCCGTTACGGCCCAGGATCTGCAGGCCGCCGCGTTCCGAGCGGGCCAGCCGATACTGGCCATTGCCGGAGTCCGGCAGGGGCGGCAGGGCGGCGATTGCGGCGATCTCGTCATCGGTCAGATCGCTTGTCCCGGCGGCCTGGATTGCCATCATGCGAATAGCATCCGGATAGCCGGAATCCGATTCCTCAGCCGGCTCGGCATTTCCAGCCGTATTCTGCACCGTGACCACGCGATCGATGACATCGAACGAGATGGTCCTGCCAGCACGGACATACGCCTCCTCGCCATCTCCGTCCTTCACCTTCTGCCAGAAATAGCCTTGCCCTGTGATCGTCACCTTGCGGCCGGACAGGGTCATGCGGTCCAGCACCAGCTCCTCTGTGGGGCCGCCGGCGCGCGCCGGGATACGCAGCTTGTCGATGATATGGCCGGTTGCCACATCCCAGATCAGGATTTGCCGGTGTTCGCCATTGGCGGTGATCAGATAGGCATCATTGCCATACCAGGCCGCCACCTCTTGGCCGGCGGAATCATCGCTCTGCAAGACCACTTTCGGTGCCAATTGCAGCTGCGCGGCAGCGGGCACCGCAAGCAGGGCCGCCACAGCGAGCAACGCGGCAAACAGCACAGGCAGGACGCGAAACGCAAACATTGCGCGGCATTTTAGGGATATTTCACCAGCCATGCAATTTGCACCCGCTTGTTACTGCGGCGCATGGCGGACGCCGACTTTCAGCGATCGTCATCCTCGTCGAGGCGGTCGTCCAGGCCGGTTTCGTCCTCCAGGCCATAGCTGCCGGCGACGTCAGCCAGCAGGTCGGCCAGCGGATCGTCGCCCGTGTCGGCAATGGCGTCCAGCGCCTCGTCTTCGGCGGATTCGGTTTCGCCCAATATGTCTTCCTCGTCGTCGTGCGAGGGTTCGCCGGCATAGGCATCATTGTCGATACGACCGGTGCGCACCATTTCGTTCATGCGATCGACCAAATCGGGCACATCGTCGGGCAGGATCTGGGCCGGGTTTTCATGGCCGCCAGGGCGGCTTTCAGACAAATGCCCCAGCCCCGCGCGGGCATCGTCGGCCACATCATTGGCCTGCCCCTCGTCCAGCTGTTCGCGGTTCACACCCTCGGGGGTGGCTTCATCCTGTCGTCCGGTCATCGCGGGGCCTTTCCTGCTGGCTGCAAGGGAACGGGCAGACTCGGGTTGCGTTCCGAAACAACCATAGCATGAAAGGGCCGGCATGAGACTATGCCCTTGCCCGAAGCGCCCGAACTGTGGCCTCGGTGTCTGCAAAGGAGCATGGCGATGCTGAAGATCGAAGCGAAGACGAAGGATCTGGGCGGGTTCACGGTGGCGCGGGTGCTGCCGCATCACCAGCGGCGGACGGTGGGGCCGTTCATCTTTTTCGATCATTTGGGGCCGGCGGACTTTGCCCCCGGCGCTGGCATCGATGTGCGTCCGCATCCGCATATCGGGCTGGCGACGGTGACCTATCTGTTCGAGGGCCAGTTCCGGCACCGCGACACGCTGGGCACAGTGCAGGATATCGGGCCGGGTGCGGTCAACTGGATGACCGCCGGGCGCGGCATTGCCCACAGCGAGCGAACGCCGCCCGAGCTGCGCGCTGCCGGCCACCGCGTGCATGGCATCCAGACCTGGGTGGCCTTGCCGAAGGCGCACGAGGCGGACGCACCGGATTTCGTGCATCATCCAGCCGATTCGATTCCCGTGGTGCCGCTGGCGGGTGGCACGGCGCGGGTGATTGCCGGAACGCTGTGGGGCGCGTCGTCGCCGGTCCGCTTTCCGCACCCCATCATTTATGCCGAGCTGACCCTGCAGGCTGGAGCGCAAGTGCGGATGGAGGCGAGCTGGGGCGAGCGGGCCATTTATGTGGTGCAGGGGGAGGCAATTCTGGGCGGCGAGGCCGTGCCGGAGCGCGAGATGTGGGTGCTGGAGGATGGCACCGAGCCGCTGCTCACAGCGCGTGGGCCGGCGCATGTGATGCTGTGCGGCGGTGCGGCGCTGGATGGCCCGCGCATAGTGGACTGGAACCTGGTGGCGAGCGAGCAGGCGGCGATCGATGCGGCACGAGCCGACTGGGCGCGGGATCCCTTTGGCGGGCGCTGGGGGGCGATCGCCGGGGAAAGCGAGTTTATTCCGCTGCCCGAACGCAATTGACAGTCGCGGGCCTTTGCTTGGCGGAGAAAAAGGCCTATCTTGCGGCAGCAATTTTCACCGCCAAGGAGCAACGACCATACCACCCCCTGCGATGAGGCGCCCCATGGGGCCGCAACCTGCCCCCATGAACGGCCCGCGATACAATGAGTTCATCACTGTTCCCAAGGTGCGGGTGATTGACGAGAATGGCGAAAATCTGGGGGTGATGTACACCCGCGAGGCCATGGCGCAGGCGCAGGAAATCGGGCTGGACCTGGTGGAAGTGAGCCCGAACGCCGACCCGCCGGTGTGCAAATATCTCGATGTCGGCAAGTTCAAATACGAGACGCAGAAAAAGGCCGCCGCCGCGCGCAAGAGCCAGAAGGTGCAGGAGATCAAGGAGATCAAGATGCGCCCGAACATCGACGATCATGATTATGATACGAAGATGAAATCGGTGAAGAAATTCATCGAGGAAGGCGACAAGGTGAAGCTGACGCTGCGCTTTCGCGGGCGCGAGCTGGCGCATGGCCAGCTGGGCCTGAAGCTGCTGGAACGGGTGCGCGACGATTCGCTCGATTATGCCAAGATCGAGCAGCTGCCGCGCATGGAAGGCCGCCAGATGCTGATGATCATGGCGCCAAAGCCGGTCTGACGGGCGCCACCGCTAGAGCGTTCTGCGCAGGTCGAGATACCAACAGCTTTCGGTGGGATCCGGCCAGACGCGCGAGACTGCGACTTGCGCTTCGTCTATTGCCTCGGCGAAATCTTCTATCTCTGCCGGTGTCCGCCACAGCAGCGGCCATTCCATGATGGATTCCATGTAGGCGGTTTCCACCATGCCGGTGGCGAAATTGCTGATGAGCAGGCGTCCGCCGGGGTGCAGCAGGCCGAACAGCCGCTCTGTGAGGGGCCTCGCCACCGGGTCCGGCAGATAATCATAGAGGCCGGCGGCGTAGATGAGATGGAAGCGGCCGAGTACATCGGCGCGGCCGCCAAGCACATCGCGCACGCTGAGCGGCGTTGGCGTGATGGCGGGAAAGCGGCTGCCATAGTCGTGCGCCAGCGTGCGCAGCGAGGCTTCGTCCTGGTCGGCCGCCACCAGTCGCTCCACCGTTCCCGCCGCCAGCGCGATCGACCATTCCGCCTCACGCAGATGGCCGCAGGCCAGCGACAGGATGTGCGCCCCGGGAAACTGGCAGGCTGTTTCGTCGATCGCATCCGCCAGCAGCATGCGCCGCATGCGCATCGCGCGGCAGAGGGCACCGGATTGCACCATCGCGGTCATCCGCCGGATATCGGGTGACAGGGTGTGCGGCTGGAACGGATGGTGTCGGTAGATCAGATCGAGCAGGCCGGCATCGCCGGGATAGCCGCGCGGCCAGGTACTGGCGTGATGGGTCAACGGACATTGCCGCAGCAACGCTGTGGCCGAGTGCGTGCGGATCATAGGCACCAGCAGCGGTGCCCAATCCGCGCCGGCGCGACGCCGCAAATCATGCAGGCCCGGTAGCAGAAGCTGCAGGCCAGCCTCCGGCCCCACGGCATGAAAGCGCGCGTTCGCTTCGGTCATCAGCGCGGTCGCTTCGGCAGCCAGCGCTGCGGCGGGCGATGCCAACGGAACCGCAGCCCCCAGCATGTTCAGACGCTCGATGCCGCGCGGGCACCCCTGTCGGACGCAGGGCCAAAGCGGGCTGGGGCATGAAACACCTGCCATCTCTGCCCTGCCATGGCAGGCAGATCGCGGAGTTTCCGCACTGTCGCTTGGTGAGCTTTCGCACAGTGCGATTGCCGCGCCAATGTGGGAAAAGTCACACTGGGTGTCAGCGCACCGATTCGTTAACATTTCCCACCTATGTCGAAGGGGCGAGTCGGCTGGCCGGGGTTGTCCGGGTGGCGCGATCCGGGGGAGACAAGATATGCGGCAGCCGTGGGTTTCGAAATCGCTTGGCAGTGCCACCGACCTGACCCTTGTGGCCGACCTGCGGGAAGGCATGTCGCAGGCTGGATGGGAGGCGATTTCCTTTGCCTCCCGCGCGATTGCCATCATGCGGGTGGTGAACGGCACCCGCGCGGCTCGGGAAGAGCGGCAGAATGCGGTGTTCCGCGATCCGATCGAGAGGGTGGAGCTTCTGCACAGCTTTCGCGTGGCGCTCACCAGCGAGCCGAAGCCCCGGCTGATCCTGAGCGTGGCCTTCGACCATCATTGGGAGCCTTACATCCGGGTGGTGTGGCGCGATCTCGGACCGCTGCTTGACCCCATTCTGTGCCACTGCAAAGGCTATCCGCTGGCCGTTTCGCACCCCTTCGAGGCTTATGAGGCCTGGGTTCGCGAAGTGCAGGTGGATACGCAATGGTTTTACAACCAGTCGCAGCTGACGGTGGTGGACCTGGCTTACCTGACGCAGGTGGAGCGCGAACTGCGGGAAAATCCCGATGCCCGCGAAGCCGGGCATGATGTGGCGGCGATGCGGGCGCGCAGCCCGGCAGAGGTGCAGCGCAAGCTGCGCCATGAAGGGCTGGCTACCCCGGAGGAGGTGGAAACGCAGGCGCTGAGCGCGCTTGGGGCGTTTCACAGCCTGGTGCGATTCTATGGGGCCGATCCACAGTGGGACAAGAACGGCCCGAATGATGCGGCGCTGCTGCACCGGTTGGCGACCGCGGTGATCGATCCCGCCGATCTGGCGCGGATGTCGGCCAAGGATCGCGCGCAGCATGCCGATATGCTGCAATGGATTCAGAGGCCTGCCGTTATCGGGCCAGCGGCGGTGCTGCCGGATGCGCCGGACCTGGCGCAGGTGCAGAAGGGCGTTTTGACCGGCTTTGCGGACGACAATGGCGCGGCCGATGTGGGCGTGGTGCTGCTGCTGGAGGTTGTGCAGCCGCAAGATGCCCGTACCTGGCTGGCGCAAGCGGCAGTTTCCACCGAAGCGGATGCCGGCCCGGGAAGCGACCGCATCTGGCGGCAAATTGCGCTGGGGCGATCGGGGCTGGATCGGCTGGAGCTGGATGCTGCCCTGGTTAAAGCGCTTCCGCAGGAGTTCGACGAAGGGTCCATCCAGCGCGCGCCGCAGCTGGGCGACCAGCGCGGCTTTCATCCGCGCAACTGGAAATGGCCGCAAGCCAATTGGCCGAAGGCCGAAGGGCCGCTGGGCGGGCCAGTGGGATCGATCCGGCCCAATGCCATCGATGTGGTGATCCAGCTGCGGATGACATCGGCGGATGGCAATCCGCCGCCGGAGTTCGATTCCGCGCATCCGCTCTATGCGGCGGTGAAGGATATCGCCGATACGGCCAAGGGCTTGCGCCTGCGTGGGGTGATCCCGATGCTGAGCGCGTCTGCACCGCATGACAGGGGCCAGCAGAACAGGGGCCAGCAGAACAGGGGCCAGCAGGACAGGGGACAGGTGCGTGATCATTTCGGGCTGGCCGACGGGATCAGCCAGCCGGTGCCGGATAAGGCGTGCGCACTGGCCGCGCTGCCACCGGCCAAGGCCGGGGACGATCCGCTGCCGCCGCCTTCGCGCTGGACCGACGCGGTGCCGATGGGCGAGCTGCTGGTGGGTCGCGCGCATCGGCCCGACCTCGTGGTGGGCGGACGGCTGGGCGTCAACAACCATGTTGCCGCCGATCCTTTCCAGCAAGACGGCAGCTTTCTGGTGATCCGCCGGATGCGGCAGCACCGCGACCGGTTCGATCGGATTGTCGAAAGCGCCGCCCGGCAATCGCGGCAGGACGAAGATCTGGTGAAGGCGAAGATGCTGGGGCGCTGGCCCAGTGGCAAGGCGCTGATCACCGCAGTGGGCGACAACGGCTTTACCTACAGCGAGGATCCGGAGGGCCGGCAATGCCCGCTGCAATCGCATGTGCGGCGCGCCAACCCGCGCATCCTGGAAGGCGAGCAGCGCACGCCGCGGCTTATGCGGCGCGGCATGAGCTATGGGCCGCGCGTCGACGCGGACGGTGCCAACGCCGAAGCCGAGCGCGGGGTGATGTTCATGGCCTATTGCGCCAGCATCGCCGAGCAATATGAGGTGGTGCAGCGCTGGGTAAACGGCGGCAACAGCACCCGCATCGCCTCGTTTCACACCGATCCGCTCATGGGCGTGCCGCGACGCGGCGACAAGGCGACCTTCCGCTGGCCGGACAAACGCTATGGCTTTCCCTATCGCGTGGATTTGAACCGCAACGACCAGCCGGCGGTTGAGCTGGAATGGACCGGCTATTTCTTTGTGCCATCAGTGCAGGTGTTGCGGGCGCTGGAGAGCTTTGCGCAGGACGCGCAAAGCGAGGCGGCGCACAGAGACGCCGCAGAGGAGGCGAATAAGGCCGCGCAAAGATTGAGCGACCAGCTGGCCTATCTGCGTGCGCTGGAAGGTCAGAAGCCGCCGCTTGCGCGCCAGCATTGGCAGGCGCTGTTCGACGATGCCGGGATGCGTGCGCCCTTGCGGGCTGTGCCCATGTGGTCGGCAATCCGTGGCGGTCCAGATCAGCTGCCGTCGCCGCAGGCGCCGCTGCCGCCGCACAATCCCGAAGGCAAGCCAAAGCTTTGGCAGCCCGGCGTGTTGCGTTGCCCCTATGGCACCATGCCGGAGGAAAGCGAGGGCGAGGAGGCCACGCGGGTGATCGTAGGCAGCCGCGAGCTGTTCAATGCGGTGCTGACGCCGGGCAATTGCCCGGTGTCCGTGTCGGGCTATCAGGCGCGGGCGAAGCATTCGATGGGGCCGATCTATCTGGGGATGGATGATTCCTCGGACTATGTTCGGGACTCTGCGGCGGCCAATGCCGCCATTTCGGCGGTGGGGTTCCTGGAAGCCTGGCAGGCTGCGGATGGGGCAACGAAGCGCGTGGTGGAAGCCATCGTGCAGGACAAGGGCGGGATGGCGGCCATTCCGCTTACGGCCCTGTTCGATGCGGTGCTCGCGGGGCTGTGCAGCTACTATTTCAATATTCCCGGCGACGATGGGCTTATTGTGGCAGGCGGGCTGGATTTCCGCCCCGTTCGCAAAGCGCCGGGCGGCGATGGACGGCCTCCGCGTTGCCCCGGCGACTATTATTCCCCTTCGCGCTACATGTTCGACCCCACGCCTTCGAAGGGCGGCGTTGACATGGGGAAGGCGCATGGCGAATCTCTGAAGGCACATACGGAGGCGATGGCCAAAGCCGGTTACGTGTGGAACGGGCCTATTTCCGGCGCCATTCGCACGGCCATTCCCACCGACAACGATCTTTTCGCGCGCACGCTGATGGGTGTGATGATGGGCTTTCTGCCCACCAGCTTCGGCAATCTGATCGGGATTTTCCAGGAGTGGCAGGACAGCGGCGACCTGTGGCGGCTGCAATCGGACATGGACGCCTGCACGGCAACCGACGAGCCGGCACCGCCGACCAAGGGCGAAGACAACGATGATGTGCACGATCTTGTGGCGAAAACCGGGCCGGCGCAGCTGCTTTTCCTGCCGATGCTGCGCGCAATGCAGCGCCGCCCGGCGCCGGACTTCATCTGGCGCACGGCGACCGAGGCCTTCACGCTTGGCGGCATCACGGTGAAAGCGGGCGAAGTGGTGGCGCTGGGGATTCAGGCGGCAACGCTGGACGCTGCCGCGAACGGCGATCCGGACGTGTATCCCATCTTCGGCGGCAATCGCGATGCCAGCGCGGCCCCAACGCACGCCTGCCCTGGCTACCGCATGGCCCTGGGAACCCTGCTCGGCGTCTGCTCCGGCCTGCTGGCCCGCGCCGACATCCGCCCGGCGAGTGCAACCCTGACGGCGGAGCTTCGCTTGCGCGGCTAGAGCATGTTCCGATCTGGTGGAATCACCAGCATCGGAAACCCATGCGGAAAAACAGGAAGATAGAGCGGCCGTTCTGATGCAGTCAGAACGAGACTCACTCTAGAGCTGGTGTCTCAGTTCGGCAGCGCGCAACTGGAATTTTGGCATGGCCATGCGCTGAAACGCCTGCTCGGCGGCATCGAGTGGCGCGGATGCATCGACCCGGCGATCGAAGCGAACGGCGGCTTGCGCTTCGGCCAGCCGGTTGACGGCGGCCTCGTGCGGGGACTGGCGCAAGGTGGCCACCGCGTCTGCCTGCCGAAGGCAATGTGCGGCGCGATCCGGCGAATCCGCCAGCGACGCCAGCACCCGCCAGGCCATGGCGGCCCCCAGCCGATCCCCGGCGCGGGCGCGGCGCAGCGCGCGAGCTGCCGAATTGCGTGCCAGCAGGGTCTGGCCGAGAGCGGCGGCGGTCTCGGCCGTTCTGGCATAGCAGAGCGAGGCGTAAAGCTGCTTGCCGTTTGCCTCCAGGCAGGTGTCTGCAGCCTCCATCGCCGCCAGCTCCGCTTCGCGCGGTTGCAGGATGTAGCGCGCGCTGGCGGCGAAATGCCGGGCGAGCGCCTCCATGTAGCTGCTTTCGGTTCGTTCCGTGACGGCGCGGTTCAGCTGGGCATGGTGCAGCGCCTTTTCCGGCTCGCCGCGCCACAGATGGGTTTGTGCGGCCCAGCTGCGAATGGTGGCCTCCACATGGTGCCCGGAAGCCTGCACCAGCGCCAGCGCCCGCGTGAGCCAGTCTTGCGCGGCATCGAATTCGCCGCGATCGGCAAGAATGGCAGCGATATAGGCCATCGAGGGGGGGACGCTCATGGAAAGGCGACCGCGCTTGTCGGTGAGAGCGCAGCTGGCTTGCAGCAGCGGCAGGGCCTCGTCGTAGAGCGAGGCAGCAGACAGCGCATGCCCGAGACCGGCATTGATTTCGGCTACCAGAAGCGGCTGACCAGCCTTGGCGGCATCGTCCCGCGCGGCACGATAGTGCTGGATGGCTGGATGCAGGGCGCCGCATACGCTGTTGGCAAAAGCCAGCCAGAAGCGGGCCTGGGCAATCGACGTGGGATCGCCGAAGGCCTCGGCGCGGCGCACGGCTTCGGCAAACAAGGCGATGAGCGAGGGGTCGCCATCATAGATGGCAATCAGCGCCAGGCGGCGCAGGTTGGAGGCCCAACGCAGGGCATTTTCCGTAGACGGCGGCAGGCGATCGATTGCCGCAAGCGCGGCGCGATATTGCTGGCGGGCGCGATCGATGGCGTACGCTGCGGCGGCGGCATGGCCGGCCTTTTCGGCATGATCGGCAGCCAGCCCCGGCTCGCCGCTGGCGGCAAAATGGTGCGCCATGGCGTCATGCGCGTCCGGGTCGCGCTCGCTGAGCAGGGCGGCGATCCGGCCGTGCAGGGCGCGGCGCTGCGACGGGCTGACCAGCTGGTAGAGAATCTCGCGCGCCAGCCCGTGCTTGAAGCGCAGCACGCCCGGTCGCTCGGCCGGGAGCAGCAGATCATTGTGCCGCAGGGCCGAAAGCATGGCGGCATCGAGCGGCAGATCGGCCAGCTCGGCCAGCATATCCTGCCGCACGGTTGACCCGATCACCGCCGCCACCGCCACCAGCCGCTGCAGCGCGGCGGGCAGCCGCCGGAAGCGTGCCTCGATCGAGGCGGCGAACCAGCCCGATTGCGTGGCATCCGGCAGCCGGCCATCGGCGGCGGCCGCCATATGGCAAAGCTCTTCCAGATAGAGCGGATTGCCGCCGGCGGCCGCATTCAGCCGCGAGGCAGAAACGAAATCCAGCACCGGCAGGCGCGCATGCACTAACGCCACGCCCTCGGCATCCGACAGCGGGCCAAGCAGGATTTCCGGCACATCGCCCAGCGGCAGCTCGCCGGCTTCCGGCAGCCGCGAAAACAGCAGGATCGCAATGCGTCCGGGCGCGGCAACCAGCGCCCGCAGCAGCAGGCTGGTCGCGCTGTCGGACCATTGCCAATCATCGAACAGCAGCAGCAGCGGCTGGATGGCCGACAGGGACGCCAGCCCTTCGCGCATTGCGCGCGCCATCTTTTCGGGATCGACCGGTGCGGCTCCGGCCAGCGGCCCCATGGCCGCAAACGGAAAATAGCGCTCCAGATCGAAAGGCTCTTGGCCGCGATTGGCATCGGCATTTTCACCCACAGCGGGCCATGCCTGGCCGCTGGCCATCTGCCGGGCCATCTGCCGGAAAGGCTGCCGCGGCTCGCCTTGCAGGGCAGACGTGCCGGAAAGCGTGATGAAGCCGCGCGATGCCGCCAGCCGCAGGATTTCCGAAGCCAGGCGAGATTTGCCCTGGCCGGGCGGCGCAAGGAACCGCAAGGTCTGGCTGTCGCCGGCTTGCGCTGCGGCCAGCATCGTCTCTACGCGGGCCAGTTCCTCGGCCCTGCCGATGAACGGCGTAAGCCCGGACACCTCCGCCGTGCCAGACCCGTCGCGCAGGCCGTTAAGCGGGACTGCCAGCACCGATCCATCGCCGCGATCGATGGAAATCGCCCGCGAGGCTCCGAGGCTGTAGCGCGAACGGGCCGGGCCAAGCGTTGTTTCGCTCACCAGGATTTCGTCGTTGCGGGCCGCCGCCGCCAGCCGGGCGGCGATTGCGGTGGCCAGCCCCATCGCTTCGAAGGTGCCGCTGCGGGCATTGCCTTCGCGCATCAGCACAAGGCCGGCGTGCAACCCGGCATGGATGCGAACCGGGGTGCCATCGGCGGCAGACAGCCTTGCGGCCTGGGCGCGAACAGCAAGGGCTGCTTCGGCCGCGCGATCCGCCGCGCGATCGGCGGCTGGAAACAGGATCAGCGCGCCATCGCCATAATATTGGCCGATGGTGCCGCCATAATGCCGAACGCCTTGCTCAATCGTCTGGCGGAATTGGCCGATCAGCGTGGCATACTCTTCGGTATCCAGCCGGGCAGCCAGGCCGACCGAATCGCACAAATCGACGAACAGCAGGGTTGCAACCTGTCGCTGTTCGGAGACTGCGTCTGCCGGATCGGCAGAAGACAACTCCTGTTTGCTGCCACTTGACCCGTTGGTGTTCATGCCCAATGAAATCCCCCCGCTATTGCTTTGTAGCAGAGCGTGCGCGCAAGTCGAATCACTGGCAGATATTCGCGGGTGGAGGGAGATCGGGTGAACAGGGGCAGCAATGGCAGCGGCGACGATCAGCCTGTTCCGGAATTGCGCTCTCTGGCCGGGCAACCGGCACCCGCTGCCCTGATGGCGGCGCTGCTGGCGGGCGGAACGCTGGTTTCCGCCCGCCAGGGCCAGATGTTGCTGGCCACGGGCAGCGCATCTTCGGAAGTGTATGTTATTCAGGCGGGCCGGTTGCGGGTCACGATCTTTTCCAGCGACGGGCGCGAGGTGATCATCCGCGATCTGGAAGCCGGGCAGATGTTCGGCGATCTGGCGGCAGTTGATGGCGGTCGCCGGTCGGCCAGCGTGGTCGCGCTGGACGATTGCCGGCTGCTTCTGGTGCCCGAAGCGGAATTCCGCGCGGCCGTGCTGGCCGATCAGGCGCGCGCGACCTGGTTTGCCGGACATCTGGTGGCACAGGTGCGTTTGCTGACAGAGCGGCTGATCGAGCTTTCGACGCTGAACGTCCGCAGCCGACTGCATTGCCAGCTGCTGCGGCTGAGCCTGTTCTCCGGGGTTGTGGACAATGGCGCCGAGATCGATCCGGCGCCCAGCCACGAAGAGCTGGCCGACATGATCGGCAGCCACCGCGAAGCAGTGACCCGCGAGCTTTCCTATCTGGCGACCACCGGAGTGCTGGAATCGGGCCGCCGTCGGCTGGTGATTCGCGATGTGGCAGCGCTGGGGCAGATGGTGCGCAAGGCACAGGGCAACTGAGGCTGATCAGGGCCGCAGCGCCGCAATCGATCCGGTGCGCGCGTGATACCAGTTGCCGCGCGCCACCATGTGGCCGTGGGCGACCTGCGGTCCCGGTTTCGGCAGGCTGACCGACCCGATGGCGCGGGTGCGGGCGATCGACGGCGTTTTGATGGCAAAGGCGGACAGCGCCGGCAGATCGGCAATGGGCGGCGTGGCAAACACGTCACGCGCGGCAATATCCTTTTTCTGCAAGCTGTCCCACACGTCCAGATTGTCGGCAAAGACGGCGCCCGGCTCCACTTGCAGCAGCAGCGGCGCAGCGTTGCGTTCCACCCGCACATTCACCGGATAGCGGACGAGGATGGCGGGTTGCAGGCCACCACCCGAGCGCCCGCCATCGAAGACACCGGCGCCATCATTGCGGTCGGCCCAGGGTGACGCAAGGATGCTGTTGTTGCGCACCTCGCCATTCACCACCGAGGAAATGCTGATGCCGTGGCGGGACGCGCCATAATAGACATTGCCGATGATGCGCACATCGCGATTGACGATATCCGGCTTGCCCCAATAATCCGCCTGTTCAGACCGCATGAAGATGCCCTGAACGGGTCGCTTGCCGCCGAAGTTCATGAAATTTTCGGTGATGAGAACGTCGCTGTTGCCCACCGTTTCGCCCGTTGTCCAGAACTGGATGGCGTCGGGATGTTCCTTGTCCTGATAGCGGGGCGAAAACTGCTGGAACTGGTTGCGGTGCAGCCAGATGCCGGCAACTGCGGTTGCGTTGACGCCTTCGCGGATATGTCGGAGATCATTTTCAGCGAGCGCCACCTTCTGGCTGCGCTGCACATAGACGGCGCTGCGCAGATCGCTGAAGCTGTTGCCGGCCAGCGTGATCTTGCTGGCATTGCGGATCCACACGCCGGTGTTGGCATCGTCCCACGGGTCGAAGTTGCGCTTTGCCCCCGAAATCAGCGAGCTGGTGACCAGAATGTTCGATGCGCCCGACAAATTGAGCACGGGATTGGCGGCGCCCACAATCTCGATCCGGTGCAGAACAATGCCGGTGGAGCCGGACAGATCGACCTTGTCGAAGCGAACGGCATGACCAGCGGCCGGCGTGAGGGTGACCGGCTGGCCGGTGTTCTTGAAATTGCGCCACGAAAGCGGGCCATACACGCCGCGCTTCAATTCGATGCGGCTGCCCGGCGTTGCCATCGCCAGGGCCTGTTGCAGCAAGGCGGGGCTGTCCACGGTGAACACCCGGGTTGCGGCAGGCACGGCGGCCAGGGCCGGCACGATCTGGGCCGCCGCCGGACTGCTGATCGCAAAGACAGTCGCGAGCGTGGCGGCAATGCGTATGGGCGAAAGGATCGGCATGGCTCTGGAGTTTCCTGGCTCTTGCCGCAGGCGTTGCGACGTCTGACCGAAGAAACGGGGCGGAGCGGGCCGTATTGAGCGACTTTCAACCCCAACGGGTTTTAACGGCGGGCAAACGCCGGGAAAGGTTTACCAGCGGTCAGTCTGTCTGGCCGCAGCGAACGATCTCGATGATCGTATCTCCGGGTTGCAGCGCAGACGCTTCCGGCTCCCAATAGCCGATCGACTTGCCGCCCCTGACAAGTCGCACGCCAAGCCCGGAGCGGATGCTGCCGAGCGCGGCACCGATTTCCGCCGGACGCACCACGCGCTCGCACAGCTGGACCCGCCCGTCGGCCGCGGCCAGATCGCGCAGATACTCCACCGCGCCCGGATTGGTGGACGAGCGCGCCAGCAGATGCCCGCCGAGGCTGATCGGATTGACGATTGCGTTGGCACCGGCCTGCCGCAGCAGGTCCTCATTTTCTTCGGCGCGCACATTGGCGCTGATGGGCACGGTGCGATTCATCTGGCGGGCGCTGAGCACGGCAAGGGCAGCGGTATCGTCGCGCCCGGTGGAAACGAGGACGGCGCGCGCGCGCCCGACTTCTGCGGCCTCCAGCGTCACATTGTGGGTGGCGTCTCCGGCGATGGTGGTGACGCCGAGCGACAGCGCCAGCTGGATGCGGCCCGGATCGGGATCGATCACCACGATGGAATCGGGCTTCACCCCTTGCAACAGCAGCTCCCGCACCGCCGCACTGCCGCCGGCACCGAAGCCGCAGATCACGAAATGGTTGTGCAGGCCCTTGCTGATCATGCTGTTCTTCACCCGGTCCCAGCTGTCCTTGAAAACGAAGCTATAGGCGCTTCCCAGGAAAATGAGCCACACGAAAAGCCGGATCGGCGTGACCACGAAGGTGTCGAACATCCGCGCCTGATGGCTGACGGGCACGATGTCGCCATAGCCGACGGTCGCCACCGTGATGGCGGTAAAATAGACCACATCGAGGAAGGATACATGATCATCGAAATTGTCTTTCAGCCCATCGCGTTCCACCCAGTGGCCCAAAACCGCGATGCCGAGCAGAAAAATCACCAGCAGCGCCCTGAGGCCCAGCGACTGCCACACCGAAATCGGGCTGATGCGCCTGAGCAGGGGCAGTTGCTCCAGCCCGCGGCTGGCACGCTCCTGCGGCAGCATCAGGCGCGCTTCGAGGCTGCGATCGGAATCTGAAGGGTTTGGCATGGGATTGCGGGGTCAGGCCTCGCTGCCCTGCAGCCGGGCCTCTTCCAGGATTTGCAAGGTGAGCAGGATGGCGCGGGTTTCGCCATCCACGATGCCATCCACCCGGTTCTGCCGGAAGCGGCGCTGGAAGGCGCGCGTGGCCGCTGCCAGATCGGTGATGTCGTAGCCGAACCGCTCCAGCGCCAGGGCAAAGGCGGCATCGGGCCAAAGCGGATCGGGCAGCAACGGGGTTTCCGGTCGCGCCAGGGCAATGCGGTGCCGCGCCAGCAGCGTCCAGTCGAACAGCTCGCCCGGATCTTCCTTGCGCGCCGGCGCGTGATCGGAATGGCCGATCACATTGGCGCGATCGATGCGGTGGCGCGAGGCCAGCGTTGCCACCAGCCGCAACAGGCTGCGCATCTGTGGCTCCGGGAAGATCCGATAGCCCCATTCATGCCCCGGATTCTGCACCTCGATCCCGATGGAGGCCGAGTTCATGTCGGCGATGCCGCGATAGCGCCCGGCGCCGGCATGCCAGGCGCGATCCATATCCTCCACCATCTGGGTGATGGTGCCGTCTTCATCGACGAAATAATGGCACGACACCTTCGATGCCGGGTTGGCGAGCCAGGCCAGCGCCTCTTCGGCCACCGGCATGCCGGTGTAGTGGATCATGATGAACTGCAATGGCAGCTGTCGCACATCGAAATTGGGCGACGGCCGCCAGTGGATTTCGTCAGCCAGGCTCATGCGCCCTGTTCTCAACCGATTTCTGCGCCGTGCGCAAGGTGATGATTGCAACGCCGGCCAGGGTGAGCAGCCCGCCGGCCACCATCAGCGGGGTGATCGGCGTGCCATAAACCACGGTCACGAAGATCACCGCCAGCAGCGGCGTTGGAAGCGTAAGCGGCGTGAGCAGGGTGACCGGATATTTCTGCAGCAGCCAGGACATGCCGGCATGGCCCACCAGCGAGGCGGCAATGGCCGAATAGACAATCCAGCCGAACGCCGAAATCGGCACCGTGCCCAGCGCCGCAATGCCGCCCGGCTCGGCAATCGCGCTTGCCAGCAGCAGCACCGGCAGGCTGATCAGCGCCTGCCAGCCATAAAGGTTCAACACCGAAATGCCGGACAGGCGGCGGAACATGAGATTGCCCGCCGCCCAGCAGAGCGCCGCCGCCGCCGTCAGCAGCAGCGCCAGCCGCTCGTCGGCGATGCGCGGATCGAACACCAGCAGCAGCACACCGGCAAAGGCCAGCACGATGCCGATGGTGCGGCGCCAGGCGATGCGTTCACCATCGATCAGGATGGCGAGCAGCAGGCTGAACGGCACGCCGAGCTGCCCGGCGATGGCCAGCGCAGACAGATTGGTTGCCACATGATAGCTATAGGCCCCCAGCCCGAACTGGATGGCGCCTGTGAGGATACCGGTTGCCAGCACGAGGCGCATTCGCCCTGGAACCAGCCGGATGGCAGAAGCACAGGCCAGCAGCAGCACCGCATAGCGCAGCGCCACCGCCAGCAGCGGCGGCATCGCCAGCACCGATTCCTTGATGGCAATGATGTTGCCCGCCCACAGCAGATCGATCAGCAGGATGAAGGCGATATGGATCGGCTTCATGCGGCTTCGCGCGGCTTTGTGAGCGCGGCATAGGCGGCGTTGATGGCGGCCATGCGCGCTTCGGCCACGCGGATGAATTCGGGCGGCGTGCCCTGTGCGATGTGGCGATCAGGGTGATGATCGCGGGCGAGGCGGCGGTAGGCCTGACGGATGGCGGCATCATCGGCATCGGGATCAAGGCCCAGGATGGCATAGGGATCATCCAGCCCGGCGGCGATGTGCCGGGCCTTGATCCGTGCCCATTGCCGCGCGTCAAAGCCGAGCAGCTCGGCCACCCGCCCGAGAAAGTCCACTTCGGCGGCATGCACCCCGTCTACCGTGGCAATCAGCAACAAGGCTTCCAGCAGATCTTCCAGCACCGGCGAACCGGCCCCCAGCAGCGACGCCGCCTGCTGGGCGTAGCTTTCAAAGCCATCCACTGATTGCTTGGCGAGATCATAGAATCGGTTGGCGTTCGCCCGCTCGGCATCTGGCACGTGGAACAGGCGCTGGAAGGCTTCGAATTCGGCAGGCGAGGCATAGCCATCGGCACGGGCCATCTTGGCGGCGAGCGCAATGGCGGCAATCGTGAACGCCACCTGCTTGCGTTCCGGCGAGGTGATGCGGGCAATCGCGGTGTCGATGACGCCGCCAAGCGCCGCGCCGGCCAACGCGCCAAGCGGCCCACCGAGCGCAAGGCCGGCCGCACTTCCCACGAGCAACGCCCAGATCGCCATGGCAATCCTTTAAGGGTGTGCGGCGGAAAAGACCAACCCGGATGGCAGGGATATTGCCTGCAACGGGCCAAGCAGGACAGCCGCCGTAGCCGCTGCTGCAAGCTGCGGATCGGCGGTGGTGCCGGTGGCAAGGGCGTCTGCCAATGCGCCGTCCACCGGACGATGACGGCCTTCCGCCTGCACCTTGTCTGGCGTGGCCGATATCGCCCCTGCTGCCATCAGCCGATCCGCCGCCGCAAGGCAGAGCAGCAGCATGCCGCGAGCGGACCGGTCTTGCACCGGTAGCGCGACCGACAGGCTGTGCCCGCGCGCTTGCAGATGCTCTGCCAGCAGGTTTTGTGCTTCGCTTCGATCGAAGGCGCAATCCGGCTCGCCGCCAAACAGGGTTCGCGCCAGCGACAGCCGTGTGCGCAGTTCGATTATCGCCTGGCCCATCAGCGGATCGGCTTCGGGGCTCAGCTCGGAAAGGGTGACGAGCGCGGCCAGCGGGCCGGACAGATCATGGGTGAGGCGGCGCGCCAGTGCGCCCGCCAGAAAAGGCGATTCGCGCATGTTGGCGCTCAGGGTTCGCGTAGGACGATGCGCTGGGCGGTCAGCCGCCCGTCGCCGGTTTGCACCAGCTCGAACTCCACCTTGCTGCCGGTTTCCAGCGACGAAAGGCCGGTTTCCGCGAGCGCGGAAACATGCACGAACACATCGCGCGGCCCCATCGCCGGGCGAATGAAGCCAAAGCCACGATCTTCATCGAACCAAAGAGTTTCGCCTTGTGCCATTGCCGTGCCGATCGGGTGTTTCAGACATGTTACATAGCATCCGGCTGCACTTCGGCAAGAGCGTGCGACCGGAAGCCGGTTGGCGATCCGGCATCGGGGAGAAACAGCCGCAGCTCGCCCTGCGCCTCGATCAGCCACAGCCAGGCGGGATCGGTAATGCCGGCGCGATCCTGCGCGCTGGGCAAGGGCGTGCCGCCGGGGTGCGAGTGCCAGACGCCGATCAGCGCCAGCGGCCCGGCGCGGCCACGCCGGTGGGCGGCAAACAGCGCCGCCGGATCGATTTCGAAGCGGCGGGCCGGATCAGCCGCGATGTTCGGCGCAACGCTGGCCTCCATTATGCGCCCTGAAACACCGAACAACAGCCCGCAGGCCTCGTGCGGGCGGGCCGCGATCGCTGCCGCGCGAATGGTGGCAGCGGCAGCTGCACCGATGCACACCCTTGATTCCGGCGACTGGGCCACGACATTGGCTCCTTATGACCGAGGGGGACATAGCGGAAGACGCGGCTTCACGCGAACTGGTGCTTGGCCCGGAGGTGAGCGGCTGGCGGCTGGACCGGGCGCTGGCGGCCAGCGTGCCGACGCTGTCGCGCGAGCGGCTGAAGGCGCTGATTTCCGATGGCAAGGTCACTGTGTCCGGCGCCCTTTGGCGCGATCCCGCGCTGAAAGTGCGCGGGACAGAGGCGGTGACCGTCAGCATCCCCGCGGCGCGCGCCGCCGAAGCGGTGGCCGAGGATATCCCGCTGTCGATTGCCTTTGAAGACGAGCATCTGCTGGTAGTGGACAAGCCGGCCGGCCTTGTGGTGCATCCCGCCGCCGGCAATCTGGATGGCACGCTGGTGAATGCGCTGCTGCACCATTGCCGCGGCAGCCTTTCCGGCATCGGCGGCGTGGCGCGCCCCGGCATCGTGCACCGCATCGACAAGGACACCTCAGGGCTGCTGGTGGTGGCCAAGACCGATCGCGCGCATGCGGGGCTGGCGGCGCAGTTTGAAAAGCACAGCATAGGCCGCCGCTATGCCGCCGTGGCGGCCGGGATTCCGGCGCCACCCGCCGGCCGCATCGAAACCAACCTGGCCCGCAGCGACGCCAACCGGCAGAAGATCGCTGTGGTAGTGCCGCCGAAGGGCAAACGGGCAATCACCCATTTCAGGCTGGTGCAGCCACTGAAGGGCGCTTCGCTGATCGAATGCCGGTTGGAAACCGGGCGCACCCACCAGGTGCGCGTCCATATGGCGCACATCGGCCACCCGTTGCTGGGCGATCCCTTCTATGGCCAGGGCAGATTGTCGGATATTTGTCAGGAGCTGGGCTTCCGGCGGCAGGCGCTGCATGCGGCGGCTCTGATATTCCAGCATCCGATCACCCAAGAAAAACTGGCATTCGAAAGTGCGCCACCATCGGATATTCAGGAACTGGTCAGTCGCCTTGCGCGTTAGTGCGGTGAAGAGGTGAGGAGATAGTATGACGACGAATTTGCCACAGGCTTTGCCAGCGCTCGGCCCGGAAGCCTCGCTGAACCGCTATCTGGCGGAAATCCGCAAATTCCCGCTGTTGAAGCCGGAAGAGGAATATATGCTCGCCAAGCGCTGGGCCGAGCATCAGGACCCGCAGGCTGCGGCCCGCCTCGTCACCTCGCACCTGCGGCTGGTGGCCAAGATTGCCATGGGCTATCGCGGCTATGGCCTGCCCGTGTCCGAGCTGATTTCCGAAGGCAATATCGGGCTGATGCAAGGCGTGAAGAAGTTCGAGGCCGATCGCGGCTTCCGGCTGGCAACCTATGCCATGTGGTGGATCAAGGCCTCCATCCAGGAATATATCCTGCGCAGCTGGAGCCTCGTTAAGATCGGCACGACCGCTGCGCAGAAGAAGCTGTTTTTCAACCTGCGGCGGATGAAGGGCAAGCTGAATGCCATCGAGGATGGCGATCTGAGGCCGGAGGATCTGGCGAAAATCGCGCACGATCTCGGCGTGACCGAAGATGAAGTGACAAGCATGAACCGCCGCATGTCGAAAGGCGGCGACACCAGCCTGAATGCGCCGCTGCGCGAGGAGGGCGAAGGCGAATGGCAGGACTGGCTGGCCGATGAAGGTCCGACGCAGGACGTGCTGGTGGCCGATCGGCAGGAATCCGATATCCGCCACGGGCTGCTGGCCGATTCGCTGCAAACGCTGAACGATCGCGAGCGCCACATCCTCACGCAGAGGCGGCTGATCGACGAGCCGCAGACGCTCGAGGATCTGAGCCAGGAATATGGCATCAGCCGCGAGCGGGTGCGGCAGATCGAGGTGCGGGCGTTCGAGAAGCTGCAGAAGGAAATGCTGCGGCTGTCAACCGAGCGGAGGCTGCTGGAGAGCGAAGATTGATTGGCGCGCCACGACGGCACATTTGGCGATTCCATCCTATTTTTCCGGGCATTCTGGCTATATGGGGTCGTGAGAGATGCGCCTGTTCAATAAGCAGCGCGTCTTTCATGGGCAAATCTTTTATGGGCAAATCAGGAGAAACGATCATGCTGAAATCCGGACTGGCCGTATTGGCCTTCGCACTGGCAACGCCGGCTTTTGCCGCCGCCACGCTGCTCACCACCGATGCCGGTTACACCGGTCGCGGCCTCAACCTCTCGGCTGCCGCCAATGGCAGCTACAACTTCACATTTGGGCCGGTTCTCATCGACGGGCTGACCTTCACGGTCGTGTCCGACACCACCAACTCCGGATCCGGGGGTGTGCTGGGGCAAGGCGGATATGGCCTGGGTAACAATGGTACCTTTGGCGGCGATGCCGTTTATGCCGCTGTCGATGCACCGACCGGCTATTTTCAGTTGCTCGGCACCACGGGCTACAGCCAGTTCGGCCTGTTCATGAACTATTTTGTCGATTCGGCGGGCAACTTCCTGGGTGAGACGCCCACGATCTGGGCGCTGGACTCGGCGGGCAGCGTTATCGGAACCGGCTTCGATCTTCTGACGGAAGCGCCAATCAACACACCGGGCGGATTCAACGCCTTCAGCTTCCGTGGCGTTGGCTATGATGACGGCACCTTGATCTATGGCCTGCGGATGGGCGGCAGCTATATCCTTGCAACCGGAACATCCGACGGCGTTCCGCCATCAGTGCCGGAGCCTGCCACCTGGGCGATGCTGATTGCCGGCTTCGGCATGGTTGGCTCGGCCATGCGTCGCCGCCGGGTGTTTACCGTTAGCAACTAACGGCTGGTCAGCCGGCGAATGTGC
>JAIMJL010000031.1 GCA_020693225.1 Sandarakinorhabdus sp.
CCATCGCCGCTACCGTCATCTTCTGGCTCTGATCAATGAGTCCTGAGCCTAGTTGGCGACGCCCTTTTCCTGATTGTAGTCACCGATGACATACAGTGAAAGTTCGTCGCTGAACTCGGCCAGATATTTCACGCGCACGCCGAACTGGGTCAAGCCGAAGTCTCCGGTTCCGCTGCCTACGAACTTCACCACCGGATCCTGCGAGGAAAAGACGGTGTTGATGCGCAAGGCGGAATTGTCGCTGACCGGAAGGTTTATCGTTGCCTCGCCGACGACGCCGAGGCCATTGTTGGGTGATGACGGCCGATGGACGCCTTCGACCTTCAGGTGTCCGCTTGTCTCGCCGAGCACAGGCAGCCGAGTGATGATGTTGAGAAGGCCGGCAGACGCATTCTTGCCGAACAGCAGGCCTTGCTGTCCGCTGAGCACCTCGACCTGCGCCACATCGTAGAAGGTTCCGACAGCACCACCGAGAATGGAACTGGCGAGGTTCACTTCGTCCTGTGCGATTGCCACGCTGGATTCCAGGGTCTGCTGGAAGGCCAGTGTGCCGACGCCGCGGATCGTGAAATTGTTCTCGCCGCTTACCTGAAGGCTTGGTGCCGCCTGGTTCAGCTGGCTGAGATTGGTGATGCCCTGTGACCTCAGTTGCTCGGAGTTGACCACCGCAACGCTGACAGGGACATCCTGCAACCGTTCGGCGCGGCGCTGCGCGGTGACGATGATGTCGGCAGCGCCGGTGTTGGCCGTATCGATGGTCTGTGCTGTCGTTACAGCGCCGGCTTGCTGGCCTGGTGTCTGCTCGATTGCTTGCGCAAGAGCTGGCGTGGCGCAGCCAAGCAGCAACAGGGTGATCTGAGTACGCATATCGGTTCCTCTCCCTGGGGCACCTTGCCCGACATGTGGAATGCCGTAACGGAGCCCGATTATGATTTACTTGGTTGTTCAAACGATCTGCGACTCCCACCGCTGATCGATGACTCAACTTGACACCACTGATTGCATCTGAAAAATTGTTTGTTTCAATGCTCAGTCATCGAAATTTGACATAGTTTGGACAGAATAATGCGGTTCAAGGGGCTGGATCTGAACCTTCTGTTTGCGCTGAATATCCTGCTCGAGGAGCGAAACGTGACGCGCGCGGCCGAGCGGATGCATGTTGGCCAGTCAGCAATGAGCGCGGCACTCGCCCGCCTGCGCCAGCATTTCGATGACGAGTTGCTGGTGATGACCGGGCGGCGGATGATGCCGACAGCGCTTGCGGAATCGATGCGGCAGCCCTTGCGCGAGGCAATAGCGCATATAGAGACGGTGGTCGGGATCGAGCGCTTATTCGTACCGGCGACCTCGACACGCCAGTTCACCATTGAAATGCCGGACCATCTTGTGCCGGTGCTGCTGCCGACGCTAATTCGCCGGCTGTCAACTTCCGCGCCGCATGTGGTGCTGGAAATACGCTCGCCGGTTGGTGATCCGACACCCCTTCTGAACAAGGGCGAGCTCGATCTGGTGCTGACGCCCAGCATATATTCCAATTCGGACTATGTCATCGAGCCCCTTGCAACCAACACGTTGGCGCTTGTCGGCTGGCGCGAAAATCCTGCGCTGCAGCGGCAGCCGGACCTGCAGCAGCTGTGGTCATTTCCACAGGTCATCGTGAGGTTCGACCGCAACAGGCTGGCCGGAATTCTGTCCGAAGAGCAGCTCGCTGTCTATGGCGGGACCGGCAGGATCGCCTGGGTCGCTCCGAATTTCAGCTGCATTCCATCCAGCCTGGTCGGGACCGACCGCGTGGCTATCCTGAATGCCCGCCTTGCCAGCACAGCCGCACGAAGTCTGCCGCTCGCTGTATGGCAAGTGCCGACCCCGATGCCGATGATGACCGATGTGATGATGTTCCACCCGATGCGCCGGCGGGACACCGGTGTTGCCTGGCTATGCGGCCAGCTGCGCGAAGCGATGGCGGAAATCGACGCTTGAGGTGGTATGAACATCGCCAGCTTTGCCGGAAGCTGTCTGGTTAAAGTCATGCATCGATATGCGCCGCCGCCACTCGGGTCGCTTTGCGATGTCGTAAGCGCAAGCGTTGATCAGTGGTTCGCCGCCTGAGCCAGCAGCCAGACGCGCAAGGCGCTGGCCAGCGGCGTGCTGCGGGCTTCATCGATTTCGGTGATGAGGGCAGTCGGGGTCTGGTTGCGGGCTGCCACGGCCGCGTCGAAGGCGGCCCAGAAGGCCGGCTCCAGCGCAACCGAAGTGCGGTGGCCCTGGATGGTGAAGCTGCGCTTGGTCAGGTGGCGCATGGACTAGGGACGGCCATCGGCAAAGCCGATGAGTCCGTTTGGGGGTAAGGGAAGGAAGAAAGAGAAGTAGGGGTGTGGCGGAGCCACGCTGTCGGTCGTGTCGATTGCCGTGTTACGGACAATCGCACGCCGGCCATGCCTGCGGCGAGTCTGGAAATCTTCGGAAAACCGCTGCGCAATTTTCCTCCAGATTCCAGCCGCCTTCGGCTAATACATATGCTGCCCACCATTGATGCTCAGCGTGCTCCCGGTCACAAATCCGCCATCCTCGGAACACAGAAACGCAACCCCTCGCGCAATTTCATGCGCCTGGCCCAGCCGGCCGACGGGAATCTTCGCAACGATTTTTTCCAGCACCTCCGGCGGCACCGCCGCCACCATGTCAGTGTCGATATAGCCCGGCGCAATGGCGTTCACGGTGATGCCGAATTTCGCTCCCTCCTGCGCCAGCGCCTTGGTGAAGCCGTGGATGCCACTTTTCGCCGCGGCATAATTCACCTGGCCATATTGCCCGGCCTGCCCGTTGATGGAGCCAATGTTCACAATCCGCCCCCAGCCGCGCTGCCGCATGCCGGGGAACACCGCCTTCGACACGTTGAAGCAGCCGCCGAGGTTCACATCGATCACCTCTTTCCACGCCTCGAAGCTCATCTTCAACAGCGTGCCGTCACGCGTGATACCGGCGTTGTTCACCGCCACGTCCACCGGACCCAGCTGCTCCTCGATCGCCATGATGCTGTCCAGCGTTGCCTGGTGATCGCCGACATTCCACTTGAACGCCGGAATGCCCGTCTTGTCGGTAAAGGCCTTCGCCCGCTCGTCGCTGCCGACATAGTTGGCCGCAACCGTGAACCCTGCCTCTTTCAGCGCAAGGCAGATCGCCTCGCCGATGCCCCGTGTCCCGCCGGTTACCACTGCCACGCGCGCCATGTGTCTCTCCCTCATTGTTGCGCGCCAGCCTAGCCGCGCGGCATCCACCCGGCAAGCTCTTGCGCCACGATGCTGCGCAGCATCGCCATGCCTTCGCCGCTGGTGTTGAGGCATGGCAAAGCCGCAAAATCCGTTCCGCCGGCGGCCAGGAAAGCGGCGCGCGCCTCGATGGCGATTTCCTCCAGCGTCTCGATGCAGTCCGCCGAAAAGCCCGGCATCAGCACCGCAATTTTCTTCACTCCGCGCTCCGCCATCGCGATCAATGTGGGCTCGGTATAGGGTTGCAGCCACTCCGCCCGGCCAAACAGGCTCTGGAAAGCAACCGGCATTCGCTCGGCCGGCCAGCCCATTGCCTCGCGCAGCAGCCGCGCGGTTTTCATGCACTGGCAATGATAGGGATCGCCCAGCTCCAGCGTCCGCTTGGGCATGCCGTGAAAGCTCAGCAGCACTGCTTCCGGATCGAACGGCAACGCCGCCAGTTCCCGCCGCAGCGAGGCCGCAAGGGCTGCAATGTGCGCCGGATGGTCGAAATAGGGTGCCAGCGTGCGCAGCGCCGGCATCCACCGCATCTTCGCGAACGTATCGAACACCTCCTGCAGCGCGGTGCCGGTGGTGGCCGAGGAATATTGCGGATAGAGCGGCGCCACCAGAATGCGGTCACAGCCAGCCGACTTCAGCGCCTCCAGCCGGGCCGGAATGGAGGGATTGCCATAGCGCATCGCATGATCGACGATCACATTCGCGCCAAAGGCATCGCAGAGCCCCTCGGCCTGCGCCTGGGTGATCACCTTCAACGGGCTGCCATCCGCCCAAACCTTGGCATAGTTGGCGGCCGTGGTTTTCGGCCGGGTGTTCAAAATCACCCCGCGCAACAGCGGCTGCCAGACAATCGGTGGAATCTCCACCACCCGCCGATCAGAAAGAAACTGCGCCAGATAACGCTTCACCGCCGGCACCGTAGGCTCATCCGGCGATCCGAGATTCACAAGCAAAACGCCCACCTTGCCGGTGGCGACAACGGGATGGTCCGGAGGCAGCACGTCAGGCGGCGAAGAAGGTCGCTAGGGGCAAGGTTCGCGCGCGCCGACCGGTTGCAGCAAACAGAGCATTGGCAAGCGCCGGGGCCGCAGGCGGTGTGCCGGGCTCGCCAACGCCGCCCAGCCGTTCGCCGGATTCGATGATCCGCGTGGCAAAGCGCGGCGAATCGGCCAGCCGCATCACCGGGAAGGAATCGAAATTGCGCTGCACGGCTTGGCCATTGTCGAAAGTCACTTCTTCGCCAAGTGCTGCCGAAAGCCCGAAGATCGCGCCGCCTTCCACCTGCGCCTTCACCGAATCCGGGTTGATCGAACGGCCGCAATCAATGGCGCTGGAAACCCGCGCCACCCGCACCGCACCATCCACAACACCCGCCTCGATCACCATGGCAACGATCGATCCGAAGCTCTGATGCACGGCCACGCCGCGCCCGAAGCCGGCCGGCGAAGCATCCCCCCACTGGCCCAGCTCGGCCGCCGCCTTCAACACGGCAGCGTGGCGCGGATGCTCTTTCAACAGCCCCAGCCGAAACGCCAGCGGATCCGCACCCGATTCCGCCGCCAGCTCATCCACGAAGCTTTCCACCAGAAAGGCCGAGAAGCTGTGCCCCACCGATCGCCAATAGCCCAGCGGCACCGGCTGCGCGATCGGCACATGCACGGCGCGGAATGCGCCCACCGCATAGGGGATTTCGTCTGCCCCCTCGATGGCCGCGGCATTGGGCTTGTCTTCGGAAGGCGCAAAGCGCGGCATGTTGCGCTGCATGAAGCTGGTGCCCGGCGAAGGCACGGAAATGCGCGCATCCCACGCCGCGATCTGCCGCTCGGGCGTCAGGCTGGCGCGGAAGCGCGCGGCAACCGGCGGGCGATACATGTCGTTCGCCATATCCTCTTCCCGCGTCCAAACCAGCTGCACTGGCTTGCCGACCTGCCGCGCGATCAAGGCCGCCTGCACCATTGCGTCCGCCTCGGCCTTGCGGCCAAAGCCACCGCCCAGCAACGTCGGATAGATGGTGACCGCCGCATCTTCCACCTCCAGCGCCCGCGCCACGGCCCAGGTCGCAAGCGTCAGTGATTGGGTCGGCCCCCAAAGCTCCGCCTTGCCATCGGCCACCCGCGCGGTGGCAACCATCGGCTCCATGCAGGCATGCGCCAGAAACGGCAGGGCATAGTCGGCGGTCACAAGCTTGCCTGTCAGGCCGGCGTCCACATCGCCCTCTTCGGCCACCGCCTTGCCACCGCTGCCGGCCATCGCCTCCGACAATGCGTCCGCAATCCACGGCCCCGCCGGCTTGCCGCGCACTTCATAGCGGGCGTCCACCCCGGCGACCGCGCGCATGGCATCCCAGCTGGTCGCAGCCGTCGCCGCCACCCAACCATCGCCCTTCACCAGCGTCACTCCCTCCGGCGCGTTCGCCTCGATCAACCGTCCGCCCACCGGCCCATGCCGGATCGCTGCAAAAACCATGCCCGGAATTCGCACGTCGCCGCCAAAGCGCGCGCTGCCGTCCACCTTGGGCGGGATGTCCAGCCGCAGCACCGGTTTTCCGGCCAGCGGGCGCGCCGCCTGCTCGCGCAGCTGCACCCGGGCCGGGGCCGCCTCCAGATCCACCAGCTTCACGGCATCGGCAAACAGCATCCGGTTTGCCTTGTAGAACACCGCGCCATTGCGGGTGTCGATCGCGTCGGCACTCACCTTCCACTCGCGCGCCGCCGCCGCGACAAGGAAGCCGCGCGCCGCCGCCCCTGCCTCGCGCAGGCTGTCATGATAGCCTTTCACCGAGGTGCTGCCGCCCGTAAGCTGCAAATCCAGCCGCTGGATCACGGTGGCGCCCACATAGGCCGCCACATCGCGGACGATCGGTGGCAAGGCGGCGGTTCCGTCCTTCACCAGCCCCACATGCGCATAGGCCGGATGCAGCGGTGCCGGCTCCACCCCCACCATCGTCCAGTCCGCGCCCAGCTCATCCGCCACGATCTGCGCCAGGCCGGAATAGATGCCCTGGCCCATTTCCGCCTGCGGAATGGCAACCGTCACCCGGCCGTTCGCATCGATCTTCACCCAGCTGTTGAACAGAGTCTCGCCGTCTGCCGCCGCCCAGCCGTCGCCATAGGCGCGCGGCCACAGCGCAAATCCCACCACCAGACCCAATGTTGCGCCCGCGCCGATCAGGAAGCCGCGCCGGCTTGGCCGAAAGGATCGGCCCTTCTCGGGCGCTTCGGTGGCGGGTGTCTTCTGCAACATGTCCGGCTCCTAGCACAGCCTGTCGGCGATCGTCATGCCGCCATAGCCTGCCCGCCCTCTGTGCGACACCGGCGACCGCATGATCCCTGCCCCCACTTTCCTAGAAAGCGGCAATCCCGGTCTGCGCCCGCCCGAGGATCAAGGCATGGATATCGTGTGTGCCCTCATAGGTGTTCACGGCTTCCAGGTTCATCACGTGGCGGATAACCTGATATTCGTCTGAAATGCCGTTGCCGCCGTGCATGTCGCGTGCCACGCGGGCGATATCCAGCGCCTTGCCGCAATTGTTGCGCTTCAGCAGGGAAATGGCCTCGGGCGCAAGCCGGCCTTCGTCCATCAGCCGCCCGGCCCGCAGCGCCAGCAGCAGGCCAAGGGTGATCTCGGTCTGCATGTCGGCCAGCTTCTTCTGCACCAACTGCGTGGCCGCCAGCGGCCGGCCGAACTGCTTGCGATCCAATGTGTATTGCCGCGCCGCATGCCAGCAGAACTCCGCCGCCCCCATCGCACCCCAGCCGATGCCATAGCGCGCATTGTTGAGGCAGCCGAACGGCCCCTTCAGCCCCGCCACATGCGGCAGCAGCCGATCCTCCGGGATGAACACATCCTTCATCACGATCTCGCCCGTTACCCAGGCACGCAGCGAGAATTTCCCGGCGATCTTCGGCGTTTCGATGTTGCCATCCGAGCGCAGCAACACAAAGCCGCGAATCTGCTCGCCTTTCCCGTCATCCAGATCGCACTTCGCCCACACCACAAACAGATCGGCCACCGGCGAATTGGTGATCCACATCTTCGCACCCGAAACCACATAGCCGCCGGGCACTTTCTTCGCCCGTGTCTTCATGCCGGCCGGATCCGATCCGGCGTCCGGCTCGGTCAATCCGAAGGCACCGATCACCTCGCCGCTGGCGAGGCCGGGCAGAAACGCCTGCCGCTGCGCTTCGGTGCCATAGGCCCAAATGGGATACATCACGAGCGAGGATTGCACCGAAAAGGCGGAGCGATAGGCCGAATCCACCCGCTCGACTTCGCGCGCGATCAAGCCATAGCTCACATAGGAAACCCCGGCGCAGCCATAGCCATTGATGGTCGGCCCCAGCAGCCCGGCGCGGCCGAATTCCCGCATCAGCGCCGGATCATAGCTTTCGTGCCGGTTGGCATCGCGCACAATCGGCACCAGATGCTGCTCGGCAAAGGCGCGCGCCGAATCGCGGATCATGCGTTCTTCTTCGGACAGCTCGGCGTCGATCAGCAGCGCATCGTCCCACGGCGCCGAGGGCCAGGGCTTGGCGGGCGATTTTTCGGCAACAAGGTCGGCAACAAGGGCGGTGGCGGCGTTCATCAGGCTTGCTCCAGCGGGCGCATCAAGCGGCTTTCCTAGCGCGCCGCGCCGGCCAAGTGAAGCGCAGCCTCTGGTCACACCCCCGAGCGCCCTCGCCGGAAGCCGCGAATCAACCGGTGTCGCTCGCGCCGCTTCCCTGTATGGCATGCCCGCATGCATGCGACATTGCCCCACCAGCGCCGCGCCCGGCCATCGCTCGGCTTCGTGCTGCTGCTTGGCGCCCTCACGGCGTTCGGAGCGGTTTCCATCGATCTCTACCTGCCGGCGCTGCCCGGCATCGCGCAGGATTTCGGCGTCAGCATGGGTGCCGTTCAGGGCACCATGTCCGCCTTTTTCATCGGTATGGCGCTTGGCCAGCTGATCTATGGCCCGCTGTCCGATCGCATCGGTCGCAGAACGCCACTGCTGATCGGCGCGGTGATCTACACGCTGGCGTCGCTCGCCTGCGCCATGGCTCCGTCTCTCGAGGCGCTGATCGTCGGCCGCTTCGCCCAGGCGCTGGGGGCCTGCGCCGGTGTCGTCGTTGCCCGCGCAGTGGTCAGCGACCGCTTCGACACGGTGGAAAGCGCCCGCCTGTTCAGCCTGCTGTTCCTCGTGCTGGGCGTGGCGCCGCTGCTTGCCCCCACGCTGGGTGCGGTGCTGCTGCAGGTGGCCGGCTGGCGCGCGATCTTCTTCGTGCTGGCCGGCTTCGGCCTGCTGATCGGCACGGCGGTCGCTTTCGGCCTGCCGGAAAGCCGCACCCAGGCCACCGCCGACCAGGCCGCCGACGAAAGCGCCATGCGCAGCTATCGGGAGGTCGGCAAGTCGCCACAGCTGATGGGATTTCTGCTGGCCGGTGCGTTCAATGGCGCTGCCCTGTTCACCTACATCTCCTCCTCGCCGGGGCTGTTCATCGGCCATTTCGGCGTAACCCCGCTGGTTTTTGGCTGGATTTTTGCCGGTGTCGCCGCCGGGCTGATCGCCAGCACCCAGCTCAACCGCGCCCTGCTGCGCCGCTACACCCCCATCCAGCTGATGCGCGTCGGCAGCCTGGGCGCCGTCGGCTTCAGCCTGCTGTTCGTAGCGTTGGCGATGGCCGGGGTTGCCAGCCTCGCGGTGTCCATCAGCCTGCTGTTTGCGGCACTTGCCAGCTATGGGTTCGTCACCGCCAATTCCATGGCCTTGGCGCTGTCACTGATGCCCACCCGCGCCGGCGCCATTTCCGCGCTGATCGGCTCCTCATCCTTTGCCTTCGGGGCGGTCGCCACCGGTCTGCTCGGCCTGTGGCCCACGCCCGGTCCGCTGCCGATGGCGATCGGCATGGCGATCGGCTTCCTCGGCTGCTGGGCGTCGTTGCAGTTTCTCGCCAGGATCGGCAGATGGACCGCCTGATCCGCATCACCCCGCGCTTTGCGATTCATGAGGACGAGCTGCAGCTCAGCTTCATCCGCGCCTCCGGCCCCGGCGGCCAGAATGTCAACAAGGTGTCCAGTGCCGCGCAGCTGCGCTTCGATCTGTTCGGCTCGCCGTCGCTGCCCGATGCCGTGAAGCACCGCGCCATCGCGCTGGCCGGCTCCCGCCTCACACAGGATGGCGTCATTGTCCTCACCGCCGATCGCTTCCGCACCCAGCTCGCCAACCGCCGCGATGCCATTGACCGGCTGGTCGCCCTGCTGGCGGATGCCGCTACCCCGCCGCGACCGCGCCGACCCACCCGGCCCACCCGGGCCAGCAAGGTGCGCCGCGTGGACTCGAAAAAGCATCGCGGCGGCATCAAGGATGGCCGCAGCCGCCCGCAAGACGATTGAAGCCGGCGCGCAGCAGGCGTCAACGCCCTGACGCTTTCGCGTCAAATGTTTGACGCTTGGCAGCGGCGGCGCTGCATCCCGCTGCCAATTCCGCTCTTGCGCCCGCTTGGCACGCTCCTTGCTCCAACCCCCTTGAACGGCCGGTCGCGTCGACCCTTGCGTGCCCGGCCGTTCAGCCCGCCCACCGGCGGGTTCCCGGTAACCGCCTGCGGGGGAATGGCATGGGTGCAACACTGCAAGACCGCTGGAACCGCCTGAACGCCCGGCTTCAGCCGCTCGGCATTTCCTTCGCATGCCCCTGCCCGGAAGCCGCCGGGCCACTCCAGCTTGGCTGGCTGGATCACATCGAAATGGCCGCGTGCGCCGGGCCGGATGCGCCGCCGGATGCTCCGGTCGCCGCCGATCCGGCAAGCCTTGCCCTGCTGCAAATGGCCAGCCGCGCTGCTGCCACCCAGGCCACCGTGCTGATCGGCGGGCCAACCGGCGCCGGCAAGGAGGTGCTGGCCCGCCACATTCACCGCCAGAGCCCGCGCGCGGCGCAACCATTCGTTGCCATCAACTCCGCCGCCCTGCCCGATGCGATGCTCGAAGCCTTGCTGTTCGGCCACGAGCGCGGTGCCTTCACCGGCGCGGCGGGTGCCGCCACCGGCCTGTTCCGCGCCGCCGATGGCGGCACCCTGTTTCTCGATGAAATCGCCGAAATGCCGCTCGCGCTGCAAGCCAAGCTGCTGCGCGCCCTGCAGGAACGCGAGGTGCTGCCGCTGGGTGCCACCCGCCCGGTTCCGGTGGATGTGCGGATCGTGGCGGCCAGCAATCGCGATCTCGCCGGCCTCGCCGCCGCCGGGCAGTTCCGCGCAGATCTGCATTGGCGGCTCGCCGTGTTTCCGCTGCATCTGCTGCCGCTCGCCGCCCGCCCTGCGGATATCGTTCCATTGGCTGCCGCCCTGATGCTGCGCCTGTCCATCACCAGCCGCTGCCTGCTGCCTGTTCCAACAGAAGCGGCGCTGCACCAGCTTCTGCAGCACTGCTGGCCAGGCAATGTGCGCGAGCTGGACAATGTGCTGCAACGCGCAGCCATCCTCGCCACCGAGGGGCAAATCGATGCCGCCGCGCTGCTGTTCCAGCGCACCACCCCCGCGGGTGCGCTACACGACCCTGTGCCTGCGCATCCCGAAAGCGCCTTTGGAACTGGTCTGGCCGGGGCGGTTCGCACCCGTGAGGCCGAAACTATCCAAACCGCGCTGGCCGCCAGCGGTGGCCAGCGCCTGGCCGCCGCCGCGCGCCTTGGCATCAGCGAACGCACCTTGCGGTACAAGCTGGCCGCACTGGCCGGCAAGCCGCGCACCGGCAAGCAAGGCATCGGCAAGCACGGCGCCAGCAGCCACGCGCCCGCAGGAGCCTCGTTGCAATGACCGCGATCGACAGCCGCATGGGCTTCTCGGGCGTGCTCGCGCTGCGGGCGCAGATCCTGCAGAAAAGCCAGGCACTTGCGCCCACCGCCGGGACAAACAGTGTCACCGGCTCCGTGGCCACCGGCCCCGCATCGGCAGCAGACGGCTTCGGAGCCGCGATGGACAGCGCGCTGAAGGCAGTGAACGCCGCCCAGTCTGAAAGCGCCTCGCTCGGCGCCGCCTATGAGCGCGGCGAAACCCACGACATCGCCAGCGTGATGCTGTCCCGGCAGAAGGCCTCGATCGCCTTCGAGGCGACCTTGCAGGCGCGCAACCGGCTGCTCTCCGCTTACCGCGATGTCATGAACATGCCGGTCTGATCGCATGGCCGAAGCGCAACTCCCCGATCTTGCCGCGCCAGACCGCCCGGCAACCGCGTTGCTGCCAGCGGCCTTCGCAGGCCCGCTGGCCCAGCTCCGCGCCAGCCCGCTGTTCGGCCGCGCGGCGCTCCCGGCGCTGCTGGTCGCAAGCCTTGCCATCGCCCTGTTCGCCTGGGTTTTCCTCAGCCCGCCCGATCGCGCGCCGCTCTATTCCAGTCTGCCCGAGAGCGACAAGGCCGCCGTGGTCGCTGCGCTTGAAGACGCCGGACTGTCCGTGGCGCTCGATCCGCGCTCCGGTGCGGTCCTGTTGCCGGCGGCCGATCACGCTCGCGCGCGCATGATGCTGGCTGCCGAAGGCCTGCCCAAGGCGGCGCCCGGCAGCATGGATCTGCTGGGCGATATGCCGCTCGGCACCAGCCGTGCCGTTGAAGGCGCCAAGCTGAAAACGGCCCAGGAACGTGAACTCGCGCGCTCCATCGAATCGCTGCAAGGCGTGGAAGCCGCGCGCGTCATCCTAGCCACCCCGGAAGTCTCCCCCTTTGTGCGCGACAAGTCCCCCGTCACCGCCTCCGTTACCCTCACGCTCGCCGCCGGTCGCTCGCTGTCGGAAAGCCAGGCGCGCGCGATCGTGCATCTGGTCGCCGGCGCCGTCCCCGGCCTGTCGCCCGACAATGTGGCCATCGCCGACCAAAGCGGCCGCCTGCTGGCCGGGGAGCCGGGCAGCAGCCGCGATCGCGCCGATGATCGCCAGCTGCAAATGCAGGCCCGCATGGAGCTGCGCGCCCGCGAGTCCATCATCGCCCTGCTCGGGCCGATCGTCGGGCCGGAAAATCTCACCGCGCAAGTATCCATCGATATGGATTTCGCGGCCCGCGAAGCCGCGCAGGAACGCTATGAGCGCGACGGCGCGCTGCGCTCGGAAGCCACCCAGCGCAGCACATCATCCGAACCGCGCGCCATCGGCATCCCCGGCGCGCTGACCAACACCGTACCCGCCGCCGCCACGGTTACCGCCGCACCACCACCCGCCGCACAGGGACCCACCGTAACCACAACCGGCTCCGAAAGCGCCACCCGCAATTATGAACTGGGCCGCTCGGTGGAAGTCACCAGCCGCAGCGGCGGCTCCATCCGCCGGCTGACAGCCGCTGTGGTGATCCGCGACACGGCGCTCGGCCCGCCCGCCCAGCGCGCGGCGCGGCTGAAGGAAATCGAAACGCTGGTCGCCGGCGCGGTCGGCTTCGATGCCGCGCGCGGTGATCGCATCGCCGTCGCCGCGCGGCCCTTCGCCCCGGCCGCAGACGTGCAGGTGCCGCTCTGGCAGGAGCCGGTTGTCGTCGAAAGCTCGAAGTGGCTGTCTGCGGCGCTGGTGGCGCTGGGCATCCTTTTCTTCATCATCCGCCCCATGCTGACCCGCCTGGCGCAGGCCCCTGCGCGGGCCCTGCCGGCCCCCGGCACCGTGCCGCTTCAGAACGCCTATCCCCCGCGGCTGGTGGACTATGCCGGCAAGCTCACCGAAGCTCGCATGATCGCCTCCACCGACTCAGCCCGCGCCACAGCCGTTGCCCGCCGTCTGCTGGCAGAACCCGATCAAACCCTGTCGCAGCCGATGACCGCTGCCCAGAAAACGGCGGCCTGAACGGCGATGGGCGTGCTGCCACCCGGGCCACTACTCGCCGCCGGCCCGCCGGCCCGCCTTTCCGGCGCGGAAAAGACGGCGCTTCTGCTGCTGCTGCTGGAAGAGCCGGAAGCCGCCGCCCTGCTGGCCCGGCTGGACCCGGCCGAAGTCGAAACCGTTGGCCGCGCCATGCTTTCGGTCGCCGAAGCCAGCCCGGTCACCATCGATGCCCTGCTCGATGAAGTGCTGGCGCTGGCCGGTGAAACCATCGCTGTCGGCGAAGGCCCGGGCACGGTGCGCAGCATGTTCGGCCGCGCGCTGGGATCGGATCGCGCCGGCGGCATGATCGAACGGCTGGGCGAAGCAGCGCGCGCCCCGCTGTTCGAGCGTCTGGCCTGGCTGGAGCCGTTCGCCATCGCCAGCCTGCTGGAGAGCGAGCACCCGCAGGCGCAGGCAATCGTCCTGGCGCATCTGCCGGGAGCCCGCGCCGCGCAGGTGCTGGCGAAACTTCCCACGTCCAGCCAGGCAGATCTGGTGCGCCGGGTCGCCACCCTGGGGCCGGTCACGCCACAGGCGCTGGAGGCTCTGGACGAAGCACTGGCCAGCCGCATCTCCGCTGCCCCGCCGCGCCAGCCGATCACCGATCTGGGGGGCATGAAACGCGCCGCCGATCTCATCAACATGGCAGGGCTGGACGAGGACGAGGCGCTGAAGGCGCTGGGAGCTGCCGATCCGACCGCCGCCGCCGTGCTCGCCGAAACCCTGTTCACCTTCGCCGATCTGGCGCTGCTGGATGATCGCGCGCTGCAGACGGTGATCCGCACGCTGGATGCCGAGCTGTTGATCCCCGCCATGCGGGCCGCTCCGGAAGACCTGCGCGCCCGCCTGCTGCAGGCCATGCCCAAGCGCGCCGCCGAGGCGCTGATGGACGAAGTGGACAATCGCGGCCCGGTCAAGGTGGAGGATGCAGAGGTGGCACAGAAGGCGATTGCCGCCGCCACCCGCAAGCTGGCCGCCGAAGGTCTGGTCAGCCTGCCCGGCAAGGGGCCGGCCTATGTCTGAACGCGCCCGGCCTGCCGCGATGCAGTCGGTTGGTGTCGCCGGCCTCTTGCGCCTGCACCAGCCGCCCGATCCGGCGCTTCTGCAGCAGCGTCAGGAGCAGGCTGTGGCCGATGCCTTTGCGCAAGGGTATCACGCCGGCGAAGCCGCCGCCGCCTGTGCTGCCGACGCTCGCCAGCAAAGCCAGATGGCGCAGCAGGCCGGCGCATTGGCTGCCGCCGCCGCCACGCGAGAGGCGATGCTGCTGGCCATGGCCGAAAGCCTGGTAGAGCTCGGCCTTGCCATCGCCCGCGCGGCGATTGCCGCCGAGCCGCTGGCCCGCCCCGAAACACTGCGCAGCCTGGTGGCAGAGGCGCTTGCCGCTGCCCCCGCCGAAGCCATCGGAACGGTCGCGATCGCCAGCGCAGCTCTGCCAGCCGAAGCCGTTCCGGCGGGCTGGGTGCTGGTTGTCGATCCGACGCTACCGGTTGGCACAGTCCGCGCAACGGTCGGCGCCGCTTCTTTCACTGCCTCCTTTGATCGCCGCCTCTCTCAGCTCTCGGCGCTGCTGCACGAGGTCGATTGACCATGCCGCAAGCCCACAGCTGCGACCTTCCGGAGCTGCCGCAAATTCGGCTGCGCGCCCGCGCTCTCGCGGCCGCTCTGGCCCGCTTCAGCCCGGCTCCCGAACGATCCGGCCGGGTCACCGCCTTCGATGGCACAATGTTCACCGTGACCGGTCTCAACGCCGCCATCGGATCGCTGGTTCGCGTTGCCGGAGCCGCCCCGGACGAAGGAGCTTCGGGAGAAGCCGAAATTGCTGCCGAGGTGGTCGGATTTCGCAGGTCCGATCTGCTGCTGATGGCGCTCGATCGCGGATCGGTCGCCCCCGATGCCGTCGCGCGGCTGGACGGCCGCGCCGATGCCGTCGCGGTCGGGCCGTCCCTCTTGGGGCGCGTGGTGGATGGCATGGGTCGCGCCGTCGATGGCAAGGGCGCCATCCACGCCAACCGGGTATGGCCGCTGGGTGGCTGCCCGTTGCCCTCGCTCGATCGCGCCGAGGTGCGCGAGGCGGTGCCGACCGGAATTCGCGCCATCGATGCCCTGCTCACCCTTGGGCGCGGCCAGCGCATCGGGCTGATCGCCGGCTCGGGGGTCGGCAAATCGGTCTTGATGCAGCAGTTTGTCCAGGGCACGCAGGCCGATGCCATCGTGGTGGCGCTGATCGGCGAACGCGGCCGCGAAATCGCCGGCTTCACCCAGGCCTTGTCGCCGCAGGCCCGCACCCGCACCCACATCGTCGCCGTCCCCGCCGATCATGCGGCCCCTCTGCGCGTGCGCGGTGCCATGCGCGCCTTTGCGGTGGCCGAGGCACTGCGCCGCGACGGGCAGCATGTGTTACTGCTGCTGGACAGCCTGACCCGCGTTGCCCACGCCCAGCGCGAAGTCGGGCTTGCGGTTGGCGAACCGGGTGGCCAGCGCGGATATCCCGCATCGGCCCTGGCGCTGATCGCCCGGCTGGTTGAACGCGCCGGCAATGATGCCCGCACCGGCGGCGCGATAACCGCCATCCTGACCGTGCTGGCCGATGGTGACGACGTGGTCGCTGATCCGGTGGTCGATGCCGCGCGCGGCGTGCTGGATGGGCATATCGTGCTCAGCCGCAGCATCGCCGGGCGCGGCCGCTTTCCCGCCATCGATCTGGGCGCTTCGATCAGCCGCACAATGGCCGATTGCGTCTCGCCAGACCATCTCGCGGCGGCGGCACGCTTCCGCCGCGACGCGGCGCTCATCGAAGCCAACCGCGACCTGGTAACCATGGGCGCCTATGCCCGCGGTCAGGATGCCGCGCTTGACCGCGCGCTGGAGCGCGAGACGGCTGTGGAAGCCCTGCTTGGGCAGCCGCGCACGCTTTGCGAGCCTTATTCCACCTCGGTTGATGCCCTGCTTTCAGGCTGGTCTGCATGACCGCCGCCGATCGCCACCGCAGAATGGCCCGGCTGCAAGCCGTCGGCGCGCAATCGGCGCGCGCCAGCGAGGCGCGCTTTGCCCGCAGCATCGCGCAAGCCGCCGATGCCGCGGCAACCCTGTCCCACATCGAAGGCCTGATCCTGACGGCCGCCCCGTTGCCGGAGGCACGCTCGGTTGCCGCCATTGCCGCGGCAGCGCATTTGCGGGCGCTGCTTGTTCCGGCGGCGCAGGCCGCATCCAGCCGGCTGGATGCGGCGCTGACCGCCCGCCGCGAAGCCGAAGCGAAGCTGTTGGCGGATCAGCGCCGGGCCGAGCGGTTCACAGAAAATGCCCGGCTGGCGCGGCATCGCCTCGCCACGGAAACCGCCAGCCGCGAAGCCGATGACCGGCCCGGCCGTCAGCGCAAGGCCGCTCCATGAACATTGCAGCCATCCCCGTATCCCTTTTGCTGCGACCGGAATCTCCTGTCGCCACCGATCCGGCCGCCGGCTCGAGCACAGACTTCCTGGCGCAGTTGCAGGCAGTCGCCCCTGCAGCAACGCCCGCCCGGGCGCGCCGCACCGCGCCGCCGGCAAATGCGCCGCAGCCAGACCCATCGCTGCAAACCCCGCCACCGCCGATCGCACCGATTCCAACCGCGCCGCCCGCGCCGGGCCCCGATGCCACGCCTGCACGTCCCGCAGGGGCGGTACCGGAAGTGCCGCAGGATCCCATGCATGCAATCGCAAATTCCGATCCCGCCGCACCTGCCCCGCCCCCTGAGGCAGACCCGGTTGACGAGACGCCGACGCCCGCCAGCGAAGCCACCAACCGAACCGCTCCGGCCGCTGCTCAGCCCGCGGCATTGGCCATCGCACACGGCACGCAGGTTCAGGGCAATCCGTCCGAGGGCAAGCCTCCCAAGGGCAGGCAATTCGAAGGCGAGCATATTGAGAGCGAGCCATCCGGGGATCCGCTGCCCCCGCCCGGTGCCAACCCGATCTCCCCCCTGGCAATCGCCGAAACCTCTTCCGCAGCCACTGCCCCGCCGTCTGGAAGGCAACGGCCTGGCCCGCCTGTTGCCAGCGTTGCTCTGGCTGCATCGGGGGAAATGGACGCTGCGGCGCCCGGCCGTCAGCGCCCGGTAAGGTCCTTGCCGCCTGCCGGCGCGGCAGCCGTCGTCGGTCAGCGCCCCTCGCCCTCCAGACCGGGCGAGGCCAAATCATCGCAAAATCCAGCGGCTCCCGAAGCGGCAGCCAGCCTGGAAGCGCCCGCCGACTCGCGTGCCATGCCAGACGGGTTCGCCGCGCGGCCCTTCAGCAATGCCGGCAATTCAAGCAGCTTTAGCCCGAGCCTGGCACAAGCAGGTTCGTTTCGGAACGAAGCCGCAGCCGACCCGCTACCGGCCGCTGCAGAACCGGGCGAACCTGCCGAACTGGCCGCTCGATCCGATGCGCTGCTCGCGGATATGGGGGCGGGACTGCCCGAGGGCTTCGCAGATGTGGTGATTTCGCTGTCCGACGCGGCGGCCATCGATGTCACGCTGGCCGCCCACAGCGAAGCGTCGGCCGATCGCCTTCAGGCCGAATCGGCAGAGCTTCAGGCCGAGCTGGTCGCGCTTGGAACCGAAGTGGAAGCAATCCGGGTGGAGCTGCGGCCAGAGCGGGTGCCAGATGCCCGGGCCGCAGGGCTTTCCGCCGGCTGGCAGGGACAACAGCAAGGCAATCCGGGGGATCAGGGCATGCACAGATCGAACCTAGCCGTCCGCACCACCCGCAGCGACAGCATGTTTGCGAGCCCGTCCACCGCCCTAGGCACCGGCACCGTCACCGCTTCCGCCATCAGCAAGGTCGATCGTTATGCCTGATCCGTTTGTGCAATCGCCCTGGCTTGTGGCCGTGATCCGGGAAAGGGGTCTTCGCCATGGCTGATGCCGTCGCCCTTGCGCCCGAGGCGGCGCCGAAAAAGAAGGGTCTCATCGCCCGCCTTCTGCTGCCCCTGCTGCTGTTGCTGGCTGGCGCGGGCGCGGGCGTCGCCGGGGCCATCTTCATCCCGCCCCTGCTGCCGCATGAGGCCGAAATGCCGCAACCCAAGGTGGAGGTCGGCCCGCTGGAATATGTCGAGATAGACAACAGCTTCACCGCCAATCTGAAGGATACCGGCCGCTTCATCCAGCTCCGCATTGCCGTTTCTACGAATGGCGGCAAGCCGGTCGTGGAGGCGATCGAGCGGCACAAGGTGGCAATCATTTCCGCCGTTCTGGCCGTTCTGGCCGAAACCGGCGAGGCAGACATCAACGCGCCGGGTGGCCGCGAAGCGCTGACCAGGAAAATGCGCCTTGCCATCAATGATCTGCTGCAACGCAAGAGCGGCCTGGCAGGCGTTGACGATGTCTTCCTCACCAGCTTCATCGTGCAATAGGGCGCGCCGCCATGTCCGATGCCTTTGTCTGGCCGCAGGCGAATGTTCCGCCCGCATGCCCCCCCGCCTCCGCTGGCCCTCCTCCACCCGATGGCAACGCCGAAGTTGCAGAGGATAGCAGCCTGCCGTTGCCCGATCCGCTCGGACTGGCCTCGCTGCTCGCACCGGAACTCTCGCGGCTGTTCGGGCATCGCATCGGGCTGAAACCCTGTGGTGCAGACCCGGTGCCGTCGCAGCCACCGCTTGCAGAAGTCGGTCGCCTGCCGGTTCCGGCGACCGCCCTGCACGGCGGCGGCGCCTATGTCATCGCGTTCGATCGCGCCAGCCTCGGCACCCTGCTGGATCGCATGTTCGGCGCGGGCCGCGAGCCGGCAGCAATGGCAGACAGCCTGGCCAGCCTGCCGCCGCAAAGCGGCAGCTGGAAAAGCCTCGCCCGGCTGGTGGGCCAGGCGCTGGTGCGCGCGCTGCAAGGGGCCGGCGTGGTTTCAGACCGGCCCGCCGCCTTCGTGCAGCCGTCCCGCGTGGCACCTCCCGCCGAGCAGCCAACCGACGGCCTGCGACCCCAGGACCGGCTGTTGTTCCAGCTCGATCTGGCCGATTCCCCCGGCTGGCTGTCGCTCCGCGCCGCTCCCGCGGCACGGCCGCCGGTCGATCGGCCTCATCCCGATCGGCCACTGCTAGTCCCGCCGGAAGCCGGCGATCCGGCATCGCCCGGCAATCGCAACTGGGGTCGCCGCGCCCGGGATTTCGCGCTCGATCTGGAGTGGCCGGTCAGCATGGAGGTCGGCGAAATTCCCATGCCCATCGGCGCCGTTGCCGCACTGCGCGTAGGAGATATCCTGCCGCTTGACCGGCCGGAAACCATATCCGTTCTCGTTTCCGGCAAGCCGCTGGCGCAGGTTGCAGCAGCCGACTTGCAAGGCGATCGCCGCGCTGCGGTTCGGCCAGCGTCCCGCCCGTCGCGGCATCGCGCAGAGGACCAGGCATGAACGCCCTTTCACCCGAGGGCTTCGAGCCCGCACCCGCAGGCAAGGCATCCGGCCCACCCCGGCGCGCCAGTCGCTCGCAGCCGCAAACAGAAGCGGTCAGCCTCATGATCGATTTGGAAGAGGATATCCCAACGCAGGCAGCCGCCGTCACCCTCGCCGACAGCGAAGCCGAACCCGGCGATGAGGGCGAAAACGAGGTCAGCCCCCTCGCCGCAGACCCGTGGCCGGCTGAACCAGCCGCCAGCAGGCCGTCGCCGGAGGATGCGCAGACAATCGCTGCAGCGCAGGACGGGCCTATCCCGGCACCATCCACCGCTCGTGCCGCTTCGGCAGCAGCCGAAGCGCCAGCGGCACCCCGCGAATCAACACCCCCGGCAAGCCCAGCAGCAGACGACTGGCTTGAACAGCGAACCGCAAACGCAGATCGCGCAGTGCAATCGCGCGCGCGCACGGCGATGCAGCCTTTTTCCATGCCGTCCCAGCTGGCCACCATCGAAGTCACGCTATCGGTGCAGATCGGCAGTCATCGCCTGCCCCTGCGCGACCTTTTGGCCATTTCACCGGGCCAGCTGGTGCCGCTGGACCGGATGACAACCGAGCCGGTGGACATTTTCGTGAACGGCCGCGCGTTCGCGCGCGGCGAGGTGGTTGCCATTGGCAGTCGCTTCGGTGTCCGTCTGCTGGAACTGGTGGAGGCCCCCGATGCTGGCTGAGTTCCTGCTCCGCCTGGCGATTGCCCTGCCGATCGTCTGCGGCCTGGCCGCCGCCAGCCTCTTTGCGGTGAAACGCGGATGGGTTCGCTTGCCGGCGTTTGCCGGACTGTCGCCCGGTCGCAGACCCGCATCGGGCCACCCCGATGCTGCGCTCGCTATCCTGTCGGTGAAGTCGCTGTCTCCGGCCGCGCGCATCGCCGTGGTCGGCTTCGGCGGTCGCGAGCTGCTTATTGGCGTGTCCGGCCAATCCGTCTCGCTGCTCGCGGAGCGGGAGACCGCCGCCGCCGCCATCCCGGCGGCAGCGCATTTGGAAAGGGCCCCATGATGCCTGGCAAACCGTTGCGCTGGAAGGCGCTCGCTCCGCTCGGCCATTGCCTGTTGCTGGCCGCCGGCCTTGCCATGCTGCTGCTCGTTGGCAGCCCTGCCGCGGCCGCCGAAGGCTCGGCACTCAGCGGCCTGCTTTCGCTTGCCGGCGGTGCGGAGAAGGGCGGCGCGCCGATGTCGCTGTCGTTGCAGGTGCTGCTGTTGATGACCCTGCTCACCCTGCTGCCCTCGGTGTTGCTGATGATGACCGCCTTTGTCCGCATTGTCATCGTGCTTGCCATTCTGCGCCAGGCCATCGGGCTGCAGCAGGCACCGCCCAACCAACTGCTGGTCGGCCTTGCCCTGTTCATGACCTTCTTCGTGATGCAGCCCTCGCTGGCAGAGATCAACACAACCGCCCTGCAACCCTTTGTCGCCGATACCATGCCGGCCGACGAGGCGATCACCCACGCCGGCGATGTTCTGCACGGCTTCATGCTGGCCAACACCCGCAGCACCGATCTCAAGCTGTTCGCTGATCTGGCCGGCGAACCGCCCTTCAAAAGCAAGGCGGATGTGCCGATGCGCGTGCTGATGCCGGCCTATGCCACCTCCGAGCTGAAGACCGCTTTCCAGATCGGCGTGCTGCTGTTCCTGCCCTTTCTCGTCATCGATCTGGTGGTGGCCAGCGTGCTGATGGCGCTCGGCATGATGATGGTGTCGCCGATCATGATTGCCCTGCCGTTCAAGCTGATGCTGTTCGTGGCCGTGGATGGCTGGGCCCTGGTGATGGCCTCGCTCGCCCAAAGCTTCGCGGCGGGCTGACCGATGGGAGAGGATATTCTCTATGACAGCGCGCGGCATGCTCTGTGGGTTCTCACGCTGGCTGCACTGCCGGCGCTGGTTCCGGCGCTGGCCATCGGCCTCGTGATCGGCCTGGTGCAGGCCGCCACCTCGATCAACGAGGCCACCCTCAGCTTCGTTCCCAAGCTGATCGGCGTTTTTCTCGCCATCATGGTGTTCGGCGGCATCACTGGCGGCCTGCTGCTGGATTTCACCCGCGACATGGTCGCCGCCATCCCCGCCATGGCCCGCTGACCCAAGCGGCGGCGGCAGGCGATGATCGATGCACCCGCCGTCGCACCTGAAGCCTTCGTCCTCGCGCTGCTGTTCGCCTCGCTGCGCACCGGCGCGGCGCTCGCCCTGCTTCCGGCCATGGGTGGCACGCTCATTCCCGTCCGCATCCGCATCGGCCTTGCCGGCTGCGTCGGCTTTCTGGCGCTTGGAACGCCTTATCCGCCGCAGCCGCCCGCCGATCTGCTCAGCTTCGCCGGCTTCCTCGCCATTGCCGGCGAACTGCTGATCGGTGCGGTCGCCGCGCTGGCGCTGCACACGGCCTTCGCCGTTGCCACCATCGCGGGGGACTGGCTGGCCCAGAGCATGGGTCTCGGCTTTGCCACGATGGTAGATCCCGGCGCGCCACCGATTCCCGTCCTTTCCGGCCTGTTTGCGCTCTTGATGTGGTCGCTGTTCCTGTCCGCCGGCGGGCACCTGTTGCTGTTTCAGCTGCTGGTGGAAAGCTATCGCACCATGCCCGGCGCTGCCGCGCTGTTCGATCCGGCGAGGCTGATGCAGATCGTGCAGTGGGGCGGCTTTGCCATCGCCAGCGGTCTGATTGCCGCGCTGCCGCTGGGCGCCGCGCTGTTGCTGGTCAACATCAGCCTCGCAGTCGCCGCCCGCTCCGCGCCGCAGCTCAATCTTTTCTCGATCGGCTTTCCGCTAATGCTGCTGGCGGGCCTCGCCGGGCTGCCGCTGGCCCTTCCCGGCCTTGCCGACACCCTGTCCGGCGCCCTCACCCGCATGCAGGCCGAAGCGGCCGAGGTGCTGCTTGGCTGAGGAAAAGCCCGCCGACGAGCGCACCGAGGCGGCCACCCCGCGCCGCCGCGAAAAGGCCCGCGAAGAGGGCGACCTGCTCACTTCGCGCGAGCTTGCCACCGCCATGGTCGGCGTTGCCGGTGCGCTCTGGCTCTATGCCTTTGCCGGCCCGCTGGCCGATGCCGCCAAAGCGGCGACTGCACAGGCTTTTGCCATCACCCGCGCCGATATCATCGGCTTTCAGCCGGTGGCCGCCGTCCAGTCCATGGTCGCGCCCTTGCTGCCACCCATGCTGGCACTGGCCGCCATCGTGTTCTTGGCGGTGATCGGCGGCCAGGCGCTGGTCGGCAGCCTCACCTTCAATGCCGCGCTGCTCGCGCCAAAGCCCGGTCGCATCAACCCGCTGGCCGGGCTGAAGCGGCTGTTCGGCAGCAAGGGGCCGATCGAGCTGCTGAAGGCGCTGGCCAAGGCGGTGCTGTTGATCGGCCTCTCGGCCCTTCTGCTCTGGCAGCAGGCGCCGCTCATCCTCCGGCTTTCGGCCATGCCGCTGGAAGCCAGCCTGGGCACGATTGCCGATCTGGGGCTGAAGCTGTTTCTCTGGCTCACGCTCGGCCTCGCCATCATCGCCGGTGGCGATGTGCCGGTGCAGCTGCTGCAATGGCTGAAGCGCCTGCGCATGTCGAAGCAGGATGTGAAAGACGAGATGAAGCAGCAGGAAGGCTCGCCCGAAATGAAATGGGCGATGCGCCGCATGGCGCGGGAAAGCCTGAAGCGCGCCAGCCGCAGCGCCATGGCAGACGCCACCGTGGTGCTCACAAACCCCACCCATTTCGCCGTTGCCCTGCGCTATCGGCCCGGCGAGGACGCTGCCCCCGTCATCGTGGCCCGCGGCCGCGGCCTTGTGGCGGAAGCTATCCGCGAGCTGGCGATCGAGCAGGGCGTGATGATCCTGTCCTATCCCGGCGTCGCCCGTGCCATCTATTTCACCGGTCGGGTCGGCAGCGTCATCCGCGCCGATCTCTATGCCGCGGTCGCCACCATCCTCGCCTTCGTGCTGCGGGTGCAGGCGGCTGCCGATCTGGCCGAAGCCGAAATGCCCGAAGCCGAACCGCCGCCTTCTGCGCGCTTCGACGAATCCGGTCGCCGCGTCCCGTAAGGCTATGGCCGTCGCATGGCGGCGTCGCGCGGCGATAGCGCTTCCTGCAAAGGCCCCTTCTGTCCCGGGAACCGACCGGACCGCGGCAACATGGTGGCCAGATCCCAGTCAGACTCCACGAAGGGGGCCCGCGTTTCCGGCAGCGCCGGATAGCCACCCACCTCGGATTCATCGTCGATGATCCTGCCGCGCCCTTCGGCAATGAAGAACAGCACCCGAATGTCATGGGCATCGCGGTCCCAGGGCCGGGCACCGGCGTTTGCCAGCAGATGGGTTTCAACGTCGCGGGTCGGCATGACCGGCAGGCCGGCAGGCCAGGCAACCGGCGCCGGGCTGTCGACCAGCCGGGCCCGGGTTTCGCCGTAGCGACCGGTCATCGGCAGCGGCGCACCATGCTTGTCTACTGCGATATTGTCGCGCGCATGATAGAGCAGATCGCCATCGCCGCCCAGCATCATGAAGGGCAGGCCGGGCTGGGTTGAAGGCCCGGCACGCAACACATTGCCCACCGCAGACAATTCGCCGGTTTGATACGGCTGACCGGCCCATTCCAGCGCCATCAAATTATACTGCACGGCGCGGGTGCCGGGATCGTATATGAAATTGTTGACCACCGCCGCCTGCACGCCGCCTTTCAGCAGAGGGTTTCGCTCCACATTATGGGCATAGATGTTGCGCCAGACGAGAATGCCGGTGGCATTGTCATGCAGCAGACTGCCCTTGCTGTGCTCGCCCTTCGGGTGGCTCGAATCCGCCAGGCCCTCCGACAGCAGATTGTAGCTGAAAGTGATATTGTGTGAGGTGCCTGCCCGCCATTCCGCCGGTGTGCTGCCGGTGAAGCGTGGGCCGGAGGCAGACAGATTCTCGTCTACCGCCCAGGTCAGCGTGCAGTGATCGACGATCACATTCCGGGCCGCGACCGTGCTGATGGCATCGGCCTCCCAGCCACTGCCCCTGGCCTGACCGTCGGCACCCACGCGCACCCGGATGTGGCGCACGACGACATCGTGCGCGCGGATATCCATGCCGCCACGAATGAGAGTGATGCCGGGCGACGGCGCGGTGTGGCCGGCAATGGTCACGAACGGTTCGCTCAAGGTGAGCGTGGTCCGGCCGAGATCGATGATCCCCCCCACTTCGAACACGATGATGCGCGGTCCCTTCGCATCCAGCGCCTCTTTCAACGTGCCGGGGCCGCTTGCCGCCAGGCTGGTCACCCGCAGGATGCGGCCGCCACGGCCGCCCGGCGTGTTGGCGGCAGGACCCTGCGCGCCCGGGAAGGCGGACGGTGCCGGTTGCGCCGGCAATGCCGGCGCTGTTGCAAACAGGACACTCGCCAACAGGATTTTCAGCAGCCGCATATTTCTCTCCCCGGCTCGTCTTGACAGGCTAAAATGATTGCATCAATGCTTATGACACCGGTTACTTAAAGACAACCGGAAATAACCGCGAATGATGCGGCTACCGGGGAGGATGCACAGCGTCGGGGCCTGCAGGGCCACAGAAGCTGCACAAGTCGATCGGCCCAGCGCCCGATCACCCTCTTCGGAAAGCCCGTCTTGCGCAGACGGTCGGTTTGAAATGTTACCGGTGTCATTTGCCGGGAGGGGAGAAAATCATGCGCCAGTCGCTCCATTTGAACAGCATCCGCGCCGCAGCCCGCATCGGCAGCGCCATCAGCCTCGTGCTCATGGCGGGCGTCGCCCATGCACAAACCCCGGACGCGGCATCGGCAGGCGTGCAGGCCGAAGCCGAAGACATCGTGGTCACCGGCTTCCGCGCCTCGCTCGGGGCCGCGCTGGATGCCAAGCGGTCCGATATCGGCATCATCGATGTGATCAAGGCCGAAGATATTGCCGCCTTTCCCGATACGAACCTTGCCGAATCGCTGCAGCGTATCCCCGGCGTCACCATCGATCGCGACGCCGGTGAAGGCCGGCAGATTTCCGTTCGCGGCCTCGGACCGGAGTTCACCCGCGTCCGCCTGAACGGGCTGGAAGCGTTGGCCACCACGGGCGGCACCGACAGCAGCGGCGGCGCCAACCGATCGCGCGGGTTCGATTTCAACGTGTTCGCATCCGAGCTGTTCAGCTCGATCACCGTACGCAAAAGCGCAACGGCCGAAGTCGAGGAAGGCTCGCTCGGTGCCACCGTCGATCTGCAAACGGGACGCCCTTTCGACTATAAGGATTTCACCTTCACCGTCGCCGCGCAGGGCGGCTGGAATGACCTTTCGCAAAAGGTCACCCCGCGCGGTGCCATGCTGATTTCCAAGACCTTCGCCGACGGCAAGTTCGGCGCGCTGTTCTCCGCCGCCTTCTCCCGCCGCGAGCTGTATGAAGAGGGCTTCAGCAGCGTGCGGTATGACAATGGCACCTCCGCGGGCGGCTTCTGCTCGCCCACCGGCGTCACGCCCATCGTGCCGAACACCGGCGCCACCTGCGGCGCGGCCGCCACGGGAACCGCACGCCTACCTAACACACCGGAGAATATCGCAGCCTACAACGCCGCCCGCAGCGCAGGCAATTTCCACCCCCGTCTGCCCCGCTACGGGCGGCTCACCCACAAGCAGGATCGTCTCGGCCTCACCGGCGCGCTGCAATATGCGCCCACCGATAACACCAGTTTCACGGTGGACCTGCTCTACGCCAAGCTGGATTCAACCCGCCAGGAAGATTTCCTGCAGGCCATCTCGTTCAGCCGCAATATCGGCCAGGGTGGAAAGTCGCAGACCAGCGTGCTGGAAACCGAATATGATTCCAACGGCGGTCTGCTCTATGGCCGCTACAACGGTGTCGACATCCGCTCCGAATCCCGCTTCGACGAGCTCTCCACCGAGTTCTTCCAGCGCTCCCTCACCTGGCAGCAACGCCTCACCGACAGCCTCTCGATGACCGTGCTGGCCGGACGCACAACCTCCAAGTTCCGCAACCCGGTGCAGACGACAACGACGCTCGATTTCGCCAATGTCAACGGCTATGCCATTGATTTCCGCAACGATGATCGCGTGCCAGACATCAGCTATCCGTTCGATGTGAACGCCGCCGACGGCAGCGGCCTGAAGCTTATAACCAACCCGACCGGCCAGTTGACCGGCTCGGAAATCCGCATCCGGCCACAAGGCGCCACCAACCGGTTCGACAATGTGCGCGTCGATTTCGTCTGGGATGTGATCCCGGAAGAGTTCACCTTCAAGGTTGGCGGCGCCTACAAGAAGTACGGCTTCGAAACCTATGAATCCCGGCGGGTGAACCAGGCCGACACAATTGCCGCCATTCCGGCCGGCTACACCCTGGCCGATCTGACGACGCCGCTGACCGGCTTCGGCCGCGGTATGAACCTTGGGCCGAACACGCCCACCGGCTGGCTCATCCCCAATCTGAATGCAATTGCCGAAGCCTACGACATCTACTGCAACTGCCTGAAGACCGGTGCGCCCGGCGGCCCCGGTGATTTCACCCTTTCCAGCATCACCAACGGAAATGCGCGCGGCAACAATCGCTCGGTCGAGGAAAAGGACACGAGCTTCTACTTCCAGTTCGATTTCCAGCGTGACCTGTTCAACATGCCGTTCCGCGGCAATTTCGGCGTCCGCTACGTCAAGACCGAGCAAACCGCGACCGGCTACCAGGCAGCTGGCGGCGGCACCGAAGTCACCGCATCGCAGAGCTATGAAGACTGGCTGCCCTCGGCCAACTTCTCGCTGAACGTGGCGCCCAATGTCTATATCCGTCTCGCCGCCGCCAAGGTCATGGCGCGCCCGAGCCTCGGCTTCCTCACCCCCGGCGGCTCGATCAGCACAACCGGCAACCTGACCATCACCTCCGGCAATCCGTACCTGCAGCCGTTCCGGGCCGACACGCTCGATGCCAGCTTCGAATGGTATTTCGCCAAGGGCGGGCTGATCGGCGTTGGCTTGTTCTACAAGGACATCGGCACCTATGTGCAGAGCCTGCGCACCAATGTGCCCTACAACCAGACCGGCCTGCCCCTGTCGCTGCTACCGCCCGGCTTCACCGGCGAGGAAGTGTTCCAGGTGACCGCACCCGTCAACACCGATGGCGGCGTGCTCAAGGGCTTCGAAATCAACTGGCAGCAGCCCTTCACCTTCCTGCCCGGCTTCCTGCGCAACACCGGCATGCTCGTGGCCTACACGCGGGTGGAATCGAAGATCGACTATCTGACCTCCCCCACCAACACCACCGTCATCCGGGACAACCTCATCGGCCTGTCACCGGAATCGGCCAGCGGCACACTCTACTACGACGACGGCAAGTTCGACGCCCGCATCTCCGGCTCTTATCGCAGCGACTTCCTCACCCGCGTACCTGGGCAGAACAACAATGATGTGGAAGGCAAGAACAGCACCTTCAACCTGGACTTCAAGATCGGCTACAAGTTCACCGAGCAGTTCGAAGTCACGCTGGAAGGCGTCAACCTGACCGACCAGTTCAGCGACCAGTTCATCGGGCGCGAGCGCAACAGCCCGGTGGTCTACCACCACACCGGTCGCCAATTCATCGCCGGCGTACGTTTCCGCTACTGACCGCGCGGTCCCAATGGAGCAGGGTGGTGCGCTAGAGCATGTTTCGATCTCGTGGAATCACGAGCATCGAAAACCCATGCGGAAAATCAAAAGGATAGAGCGGCCGTTCTGATGCAATCAGAACGAGACTCGCTCTAGCTGCGCGCCACCCAGAAGCCGAGCGCCACAAAGGCGGCGATGCCGATCACCGCGTGGCTGTAAAGCGCCACTTTCGCGGTCTTGGGCATCGGCTTGTAGAACATCGCCCCGGCAAGGCCGCTCAGCAGCGCCGCCGCCGTCAGGCCGGCCGCCACCGTCAGCACCGGTCGCCCCGCGGTCGCCTCTCCGTTTGGCGCGCCGCGCAGCAAAAGCGCCATGATCTCCAGCGCCACCGCCCCCAGCAACAGATGCGTGCCGATCAGCGCCGGCTTGTTCCGCTCGCCGTTGAGATAGTTGAAGCCAAGATACAGGCCGATCACCACCTGAACGCTGACCAGCAGGATTGCAGGCATCGCTTGCATGGGCTCGTCTCCTGCTGGCTCTCAGTCCACTGGCCGATCGTCGCCCACAGGCGGAACCAGTGCCGCCGCTGCCACCGGCGCCGAGGCGCCAGATCGCGCTCCGGCAAGCTCGGCAATCGCCTCGCCGTCGCGGTCGCGCAGCGCCAGCGCCCCCAGCACGATCGCGTCCGCCAGCAGCTCCAGCCCCAGAACAACGCCAATCAGCGAGGCGGACACGCCCGACCAGTTGAACAGCACCAGCAGGCCCATCACGATCGACAACACCCCGGAGCCGAGAATGTAGAGGAAATAGCGCGACTGCCGGATCGGCTGCGCAATAAGCAGCTTGGCAACGCCAGTGCCAAACAGCAGCAGGGCAAACAGAAAGGCCAGCGAGACCGGGCCAACCGCCGCGCTGTCGCCAAACTTCATCGACAAGCCGGCATAAACCAGCAGTGTGCCGATGAGACCGGGCAACAGCATCGTCATCAGCCGCCGCCGCGCGTTCAGGAAGATGGACACATAGTAGATGGCGCCGGCCGCAATCAGCAACCAGGGAATCACGCCGGTCACGAGGCTCACAATGGTCACCGGATTGAACAGGATATAGAGCCCCAGTGCCGCGAGAATGCCCGCAAGAGCTGACTGGATCTGCCAATTCATGTCATCAATCCCCCAGCGCCGGAATGGTTGGCCCATACATCGCCGCAACGCCGCCTGCTTGCAAGAGTTGACGCGAGCCGCTGCCGGCCTCTGCGAACGCTCCGGCGAGTGGCTGTATGATGTGGGCCTGCCAGGCAAGAGCGGCGTTTCCGGCGGCATCATGACGGTGGAACCCGGAAAGGGCGGGCTCGGCGTGTTTTCCCCGCCGCTGGATTCGGCCGGCAACAGCGTTCGCGGCAGCCTCGTAACCCGCTACCTGTCGGACGCGCTGAGCCTCAACCTGTTCGCATCGCAACCGATCAGCACAGGGAGTGACAGCTGATAGCCTCGGCGGCCAGCCGTTCCTCGCCTGGTCCAAGACCCGCCGCGCGCGGGCAAACCCCGATGCTGCCAGGGCGGAATGTGCCGGGTACAACGCCGGCGCGGATTTCCGGTTTTGCGGGAGGCAGAGGGGGTTCGGTTGAAAACCAAGAGGGCCTCCGGCGGCTGGGGCCGCAGGCCCCAGACCCCGAATTTTTGCGCTGGTGCCAGGGAGGATAGGCTCAAAGCTGGCGTTCAACTGAGCACAGCCGCCTGAAGCGATTGCGCCCCTGTATAGGACATTCGCAGGATATGGAGTTGTGCCGAGAACCCGCCGTTCGTTCATTCGTCACGCAATCAGTCGCGAATGACCGACTTTGGGACA
>JAIMJL010000032.1:0-26157 GCA_020693225.1 Sandarakinorhabdus sp.
TCGGCTCGATTGTCGGTGTGGATATCGGGGGTGAGGCCGGGTCATCCTTCGCCCTGTTCGGCGAAGCGGTCAAAAGCACCACGGTCATGCAGCGGCTCGCCAAGGATCCTCGCATCATGCAGACCGTGTTCAGTGCGCAATGGGATCCGGCCTACAAGCAATTCCGCGAGCCGCTTTCGCCCATCCGCGGCATCACCCGGCCGGTGAAATCCTTGCTGGCCGTGCCGGATCAGCCCTGGGCGCCACCCACCGCGATGGACCTGCGGGACTATGCCAAGCTGCGCATCATCGTGACGGAAGATCGCAAGAAATCGATCACCACGCTGAGCTTCGAACACAAGGACCCGGAGTTCGCCAAATATTTCCTGGCCCGGGCCAGCGCCGAGGCCGATATATTCCTGCGCGAAAAATCCCTCGCCCGCTCAACCGACTATGTTCGATATCTGGAGCAACGGCTGAACGAAGTGCAGGTCGCCGAATACCGACAGTCGCTCGCGCAGGCGCTCAGCAATTATGAAAATCTGCGCATGATGGCGAGTTCCGATGCCGCCTTCGCCGCCGAGCCTTTTGGCGAAGTGACGGTAACAACACGGCCGACCAGCCCGCAACCACTCACCGTTCTGGCTGCCGCCGTGCTGGCCGGGCTCGCACTTTGGGCCTTTTATGTGCTGATTGCGCGCAGCATGTTGCTGGCGCTGCGTGATCGCCGGAGGGCGGCGCGTATCGACGCCGCTGGCTGAACCACACCATCGGGCATTGCCCGTGCGCTGCGGTCAGCCTATGAGCCCTCGCAACTCAAACATCTGCGGTCTTCGCAGCCCCGGCCCGGCCGAGGCTCCGGCGTCTCGCTGACAGACAATTCGGATAGCAATGCTAGACAACCAATCCATTCTGGTCACCGGGGGCACCGGGTCCTTTGGCAAGGCCTTCGTGAAAACCGTGCTGGACCGCTATCCCGGCGTGAAGCGGCTGGTCATCTATTCCCGGGACGAGTTGAAGCAGTATGAAATGGCGCAGACCTTCCCGATGGCGCGCTATCCGGCGCTGCGCTATTTCATCGGCGATATCCGCGACGAGGCGCGGCTGCGCCGGGCGCTCGAGAACATCGATGTCGTGGTGCATGCCGCAGCCCTGAAGCAGGTACCGGCCGCCGAATACAACCCGTTCGAATGCATCAAGACCAATGTCATCGGCGCACAGAATCTGATCGAAGCGGCGCTGGATGCCGGGGTGAAGCGCGTCGTCGCGCTGTCCACCGACAAGGCGGCCGCGCCGATCAACCTTTACGGTGCCACCAAACTTTGTTCTGACAAGCTGTTCGTGGCCGCCAACAACATCAAGGGCGATCGCGATATCCGGCTCTCGGTGGTGCGCTATGGCAATGTGATGGGCAGCCGTGGCTCGGTCATCCCCTTCTTCATGGACCGCTGCAAGGCATCCGGCGTGTTGCCGATCACCGATCCGCGCATGACCCGCTTCAACATCTCGCTGCAGGATGGCGTCGACATGGTCCTGTGGTCGATCGAAAACGCCTGGGGCGGTGAAATCCTGGTTCCCAAAATCCCCTCCTACACCATCACCGATGTGGCAACTGCCATCGCGCCGGATTGCCGGCAGGAAATCATCGGCATCCGTCCGGGGGAAAAGATTCACGAGGAAATGATCACCTCCAGCGACAGCTACAACACCGTCGATATCGGCCGCTATTATGCCATCCTGCCGGTCGCCGGCACCTTCACGCTGGAAGACTATGCCACGAAAATGGGCGGCCAGCGCGTCGCGCCGGGCTTCTCCTACGACAGCGGCAGCAATCCCGATATCCTCACCGTCGAACAGATCCGCGCCCTCATCAAAACGCATGTCGAAGGCCAGCAGATCGATTGACGACCGCGCAACCGGAGCATCCCCCCTTGTCGTTCATCCCATACAGTTGCCAGACGATCACCGAAGCCGACATCGAAGCGGTCGTGGCCGTCATGCGCTCCGAATATCTGACGCAGGGCCCGGCCATTCCGGCTTTCGAGGCCCGCTTTGCCGCGCGCCACGGTGCCACCCATGCCGTGGCCGTCTCCAACGCCACCGCCGGCCTGCACATTGCCTGTCTGGCACTGGGGGTCGGAACGGGCTCGCGGGTGTGGACGTCTCCGAACAGCTTTCTCGCATCGGCCAACTGCGCCCTTTATTGCGGCGCAGAGATTGATTTCGTCGATATCGATCCCGTCACCCGCAACATGTCGCTGTCCGCGCTGGAAGCAAAGCTGGCCGCAGCGAAGGCCACTGGCACCCTTCCAAACATTGTGATTCCAGTGGATTTCGCCGGCTTGCCGGCCGACCTGCAAGGCATGCGCCAACTGGCCGATCGCTATGGCTTCCGCATCGTGGAAGATGCCTCGCATGCCACCGGTGCCGACTATCTTGGCAAGCCGGTTGGGGGATCGACCCATGCCGACCTCACCGTGTTCAGCTTCCACGCGGTCAAGATCGTGACCACCGCCGAAGGCGGCATGGTCACCACCGATGATCCGGCGCTGGCGCGCAAGCTGCAGTTGCTGCGCTCGCACGGCATGACCCGCGAACCGGCTGAAATGGAGCAGTCCCCTGAAGGCCCCTGGAGCTATCAACAGACCCTGCTGGGCCTGAACTATCGCATGACGGACCTGCAGGCGGCCCTTGGCAATTCGCAGCTCGATCGTCTGGACGCGATGCACGCCCGCCGCGTGGCGCTGGCAGACCGCTATGACCAGCTGCTGGATGGCTTGCCGCTGCTGCTGCCCGCGCGCCTGCCTGACCGGCAGTCCGCCTGGCACCTCTATGCCATCGAAGTGGATGACAGCCGCACAGCCGTCAGCCGCAAGACCCTGTTCGACACGCTGCGCGCGGCGCAGATCGGGGTGAACGTCCACTATATCCCGATCCACACCCAGCCGCACTATCGCCGCCTCGGCTTCAAACCAGGCGATTTCCCGAATGCCGAACATTATTATGCGCGCGCCATCTCCCTGCCACTGTTCCCCACCATGACCGACGCCCAGCAGGATCGCGCCGTGGATGTGATCCGCGGGGCGCTTGCATGAGCGCCGGCTGCATCGCGATCATTCCCGCCCGCGGCGGCAGCAAGCGGATCCCGCGCAAGAACATCCTGCCCTTCGCCGGCAAGCCGATGATCGGCTATGCCATCGAGGCGGCGCAAATGTCCGGCTTGTTCGATCGGGTAATCGTGTCCACCGACGATGCGGAAATCGGCGAAGTGTCCCGCTCGCTGGGCGCCGAGACGCCCTTTGTCCGGCCGGCAGATCTCGCCGATGATTTCACCCCAACCGTGCCGGTGGTGGCGCATGCAATCCAGGCCTGTCGGGCGCTTGGCTGGCCTGTTGACACGGCCTGCTGCATCTATCCCGGGGTTCCCTTCATCGCGATAGACGATCTGCGGGCCGCCCTTCGTCTCCTGGAATCGGGTGTGGCTCCCTATGCTTTTCCGGTGACCGGCTTCCCCTCCCCCATCCAGCGCGCCATGCGCCGGCAGGCCGATGGCCGCATCGCGCCCTTCGATCCCGCCTTCGTCAACGTCCGCACGCAGGATCTAGAACCCGCCTTTCACGACGCCGGGCAATTCTATTGGGGCCATGCCGAGGCCTGGCTGCAAGGGCTTAACATCCATGCCAACGGCGCTGCCATCGTGCTGCCCGAATGGCGCGTGGTGGATATCGACACCCCGGCTGACTGGCAGCGGGCGGAGGCCTTGTTCCGCGCGATGGCGGCATGAAAATCGCCATCCGGGTCGATGCCGAAGAACGGCTCGGCACCGGGCATTTCATGCGCTGCCTCACCCTTGCCGATGCGCTGCAGCGCCACGGGGCAAGCGTGACCCTGCTTTCAGCCCGCTTGCCCACGCCGTTGCAGACCGCCGCAGAGGCTGCCGGACATGCGATTTCCACCTGGCCCGATCCGGCCTGGACCCTGCCAACGACCGAAAATGCCTGGGGCGATGAAAAGCAACTGGCGGATGCCGAGTGCACGCTGGCGAAGGCGGCCGATGCGGATTGGCTGGTCTGCGACCATTATGGCCTTGGCAAAGCCTGGGAACAGCGCATCCGCGCCGCCGGCCACCGCGTGCTGGCCATAGACGATCTTGGCCGCGCGCATGATTGCGACATCCTTCTCGATCAGAATTTCTATGCCCGCCCCGCCGAACGCTATCCGGCGGGTTCGGCCGACATCCTCCTGATCGGCCCGAAATATGCCCTTCTGCGGCCGGTGTTTGCCAAGGCCCGCGCAACTCTCGCTCCGCGCTCCGGGGTCCGCCGCCTGCATCTGTGCATGGGGGGCTCCGATCCGGATAACGCCACCGAAACCATGCTCGATGCAGTCGAGCTTGCCGGGCTTGGCGAGCTTGCAATGGACGTGGTGATCGGCGCCTTGCACCCCGCGAGAGCCAGCATTGCTAAGCGCTGCGAGGCCAATCCGGTCTGGTCCCTGCATGTGCAGACCAGCCGCATGGCCGAATTGCTGGCACAGGCCGATCTCGCCATTGGCGCCGCCGGCACCGCCACCTGGGAACGTTGCGCGCTGGGCGTGCCGACGCTGGCAGTGGAAATCGCTTCCAACCAGAGCGTGTTGCTGGCCGAAGTGGCGCGCGCCGGCATCGTCCATGCCGTGCAGGGACCTTTTGATGCACCCCGCATCGCCCGGCATCTGGCCGCGCTGGCAGACAGCCCGGCCTATTGCGCCCGGATGTCGGCGGCAGCCTTGGCCGTGACCGATGGATCAGGCGCCGATCGTGTCGCCAACATCCTCACCCGGGAGCCGATCCGCATCCGCGAAGCCAGTCTTGCCGACAGCGCAAAGCTGCACGCCTGGCGCAACGCCCCGCGCGTGCGGCAGGTATCGCGCAACAGCGAGCCGATCGATCACGCTGCCCACGAAAACTGGTTGCGCCACACCCTTGATTCGGCGGATCGCTGGCTGCTGATCGGATCGCGCGGCGCGTGCGAAATTGGTGTGGTGCGGTTCGACCGTGTGGCACCAGCCGAGGTCGAGGTATCCATCTATACCACCCCCGAAGCGAGGGCGGGCGATGGAACGGCGCTGTTGCTTGCCGCCGAAGCCTGGCTTAGGAACCGTGTCGATGCGCCGGACAACATCCGCGCGGTGGTGCTGGAAGGGAATGCGCGCTCTGGCAGCCTGTTTGCCCGCGCCGGATACATGCCTGTTTCCCACGCGTTCGAAAAGAAGGTAAGGCCATGAGTGCGCAGCAGAATTTCGCCATCGAAGGCCGCATGGTGGGGCCGGATCACGCCCCCTTCGTCATCGCCGAAATGTCCGGTAATCACAACCAGTCGCTGGATCGCGCGATGGCGCTGGTGGATGCCGCCGCCGATGCCGGCGCGCACGCGCTGAAGCTGCAAACCTATACCGCTGATACCATGACACTGGATGTCGATGCCGAAGGCTTCAGCATCACCGATGCCGACAGCCTGTGGAGCGGCGCCTCGCTCTACAAGCTCTATCAGCAGGCCTACACGCCGTGGGAGTGGCACGGCCCGATCTTTGCCCGCGCCCGGGCGCGCGGCATGATCCCCTTTTCCTCGCCGTTTGACGAAACCGCCGTGGACTTTCTGCAAAGCCTCGATGCGCCCTGCTACAAGGTGGCGTCGTTCGAGAACACCGATCATGCGCTCATCCGCCGAATGGCGCGCACCGGCAAGCCGATGATCATGTCCACGGGCATGGCAAGCGCCGGCGAACTGGACGAATCGGTGCGGGTCGCGCGCGAAGCCGGGTGCGAACATCTGGTGCTGCTGAAGTGCACCAGCAGCTACCCTTCCACCCCCGAAAACAGCAATATCAGCACCATTCCGCACATGCGCACCCTGTTCGATTGCCAGGTTGGCCTGTCGGATCACACAATGGGGGTCGGTGTTGCAGTGGCCAGCGTTGCCCTTGGTGCCACGGTGATCGAAAAACACTTCACGCTCGATCGCACGGAAGGCGGGGTAGACAGCGCCTTTTCCATGGAGCCGCACGAAATCCGCGCCCTGGTGACCGAGACGGAGCGCGCCTGGCAGGCGCTCGGCCATGTTCGTTATGGCGCCTGCGGGGCCGAGCGCAAATCGCTGCAGTTTCGCCGCTCGCTTTATATCGTGGCAGATCTGAAGGCAGGCGACATCTTAACCGCCACCAATGTCCGCGCCATTCGCCCCGGCCTCGGCCTGCCGCCGCGCGAGCTGGAGCGGGTGCTTGGCATGCAGATCGGCCGCGATGCCCGACGTGGAACCCCGCTGGACTGGGCGCTGCTGAAGCCGGCGCAATAGCCCATGCTGTCGGTTCTGATCGTGGGCTGCGGCGCCATCGCCGGCGGCCATGACGCCGCCCGGCCGGACGACGCATGGCCGCGCACCCACGCCGCCGCCTACCGCCGCGATGGCGGCTTCCGGCTCGCGGCTTGCGCGGATCCCGATGCAGCGCGCAGACAGGATTTTGCCGATCGCTGGGGCGTCGAACAGGCTTTCGCAACCCTCGCCGCAGCCGCCTCGGCCGCGCCGTTCGATGTCATCAGCATCTGCTCGCCCACGTCTGCCCATGCCGCAGACCTCGAAGCCGCCATTGCCCTGCGGCCGCGGCTGATTGTCTGCGAAAAGCCGGTGACACCGTCGCTTGCCGAAACCGCCCGACTGGTGCGACTGGCGCGTCACCATGGCATCGGCCTGGCCGTCAACCACACCCGCCGCTGGGCCCCCGATGTGCGCGCCCTGGCAGCCGAGCTCGCCGGTGGTCGCTGGGGAGCGGTGCGAAGCGTGTCTGCAGCCTACACCAAGGGCGTGCTCAACAACGGCAGCCATCTGTTCGATCTGCTGCTCTTCCTGTTTGGCCCGCTGGACGTCGTGGCAGCCGGCAAGCCGGTCGCCGATCATTCGGCCGCCGATCCCAGCATCCCGTGCCTGCTTCAGACCCTGTCCGGCATCCCGGTGAGCGTGGGGATTGCCCATGCCGCAGACTATGCCCTGTTCGAGCTGACCCTTTTCACCGAGCGTGGGGTGATCGGCATGGAAGATGGCGGCGCCAACTGGCGCATCCGCCCGGTCGTGGACAGCCCGGCCTTCCCCGGATATAGGGCGCTCGCATCCGGGGATTTTGTCCCCGGTCGCTATGACGAGGCCATGGCAAATGCAGTTGCCGAATTCCGGCTCTGGTTGGACGGCAAGGCCGAACTTTCCAGCACCGGCGAAACGGCGGCCGCCGCGCAGGCCATTTCCGAAGCCGTGCTCGCCAAGGCGGGCAGGCGATAAACCAGTGGATGCAAACCGCATGACCGCCTCCCCGCTTGCCCTTTTCGGCGGACCGCCCGCAATCCAGACCACCCTGCCGCTGTTCAACACGATCGGCGACGATGATATTGCCGCCGTCACCGATGTGATGAAAACCGGGGTTCTGTCGGCCTATATCGGTGCGCCCGGAGCCGGCTTCATGGGCGGCCCGCGCGTTCGCGCCCTGGAGGCAGAAGCAGCTCGCTATTTCGGCGTGAAGCACGCGATTGCGGTCAACAGCTGGACATCCGGGCTGATCGCTGCCGTCGGCGCCATCGGGATCGAGCCGGGCGACGAGATCATCACGACCCCCTGGACCATGGCGGCCACCGCGACCGCCATCCTGCACTTCGCCGGTATCCCGGTCTTTGCCGATATCGATCCCGACACCTTCAACATCGACCCCGAAAGCGTGCGCCGCCTGATCACACCCCGCACCCGGGCGATCATGGCGGTGGATATCTTCGGCCAGTCTGCCGACATGTCCGCGCTGAACGCCATCGCCAAGGACCATGGTCTGAAGATCATCAGCGACACCGCACAGGCCCCCGGCGCAAAGGTGGGCGATGCCTATGCCGGGACGCTGGCCGATATCGGCGGCTACAGCCTGAATTATCACAAGCATATCCATTGCGGTGAAGGCGGCATCCTCGTCACCAACGATGACCGGCTTGCCGAGCGGATGTGCCTGATCCGCAACCATGCCGAGGCGGTCGTTCGCACCGATGATTCGCAAGCGCTCGGCAACATGCTGGGCTTCAATTTCCGCATGGGCGAAATCGAGGCGGCAATTGCCGTGGGGCAGATCGGCAAGCTTGCAGCGCGCGTGGCAAGCCGCCAGGCCGCCGCCGATCGGCTGAGCACGGCCCTGCGCGCCCTGCCGGGGCTGAAAACGCCGTTCACCCCGCAGGGCCTCACCAATGTCTACTATGTCTATGGCATGGTGCTGGAACCCGATGCCCTCGGCGTATCGCGCCGCCGCATTGTCGAGGCGCTGCAAGCCGAAGCCGTGCCCGGGCTGGTTGTCGGCTACCAGAATCTGCACCTGCTGCCGATGTTCCGCAACCGCATCGCCTATGGCACCGGCGGCTTCCCGTGGACCTCGCCCTATGCCGGGCAGGATGTACGTTATGGCCCCGGTCTCTGCCCGGTCGCGGAAAAGCTGCACAGTGAAACCTTCCTGGGGCTGAACCTCTGCATGAACGAATTCCGCCCGGAAGACATCGATCAGGTGGCCGCCGCCTTTGCCAAGGTCTGGGCCAATATGGATGCGTTGCGCACCGATGCCGACTGAAAATTGTGGGCCGAAGATGCCGACGCTGAAGAGTGAGCGATTGACAATTCGCCCATTTCAGCTTGGCGATATCGATGCGGACTATCTAGGATGGCTCAGCAATCCGCTGGTAACGCGCTTCAGCAATCAGCGGTTTACCCGCCACACCGAAGCCAGCGCAAAGGCCTATCTTGCGCAATTCGCCAATGGCCCAAGCCTGTTCCTCAGCCTTCGCCTGCTAGCATCCGATCGTCCGATTGGAACGATGACTGCGCATATCGCCCCGCACCACGCAACGGCAGATCTCGGCTTGATGATCGGGGATACTGCCAGCTGGGGCCAGGGCTATGGCCTGGAAGCCTGGTCCTGCGTGATGCAATGGTTGTACCAGCACGGCAATGTGCGGAAGGTGACAGCCGGTACAGCCGCCCCGAACATCGGAATGGTCAGCATCATGCGCCGGTCGGGTATGCAGCACGAAGGCACAAGGCGCGCGCAGGAAATCATTGCCGGCGCGGAAGTGGATATCCTGTTGTTTGGCAGACTGTTCAATGATTGATCTGCCACGGCAAACGGCCGTTGTTATCCACGATGCGGGAGCTGCAAACCATATTATAGCATGGGCCGACGCCGGTCTTATACCAGCCACACGCATGTACGCGGAAGGCCCGGCAGCCGCCCTCTGGTTGGATGGCCGCCGCCGTCCACTAGCCCCGACGCTTGATGACGCACTTCAGGGCGCAGAAGCCCTGCTAAGCGGCACGGGATGGCAATCGTCCCTCGAACACTCCGCGCGACATGCTGCGACGCAAAGCGGAATCATGTCCTTTGCCGCGCTGGACCATTGGGTCAATTTCACCGAGCGATTTGTTCGCAGCGGGCGCTGCATCCTCCCGGATGCCTTTCTGGTCGCCGACAAGGAGGCCGAGGAGATCGCTTTCCGGACATTTCCCGGTATTGCCGTCCATCGATTGCCCAATCTCTACCTTGCCCAGCAGGTTCTCGCCATCGAAGCGCTCGGCAAGGCAGCAAAGAATGATACTGTGCTGGCTATCATGGAGCCTGCACGGGATTCGTGGGGCAAAGATGTTCCCGGCGAGTTTCAGGCGCTCGACTACCTTCTGGCGCGCTGGAGCGATGCCGGATTTGGGCCCGCGGCCACGCTTGTGATACGCCCCCATCCGTCGGAACCGATCGGGAAATATGATGCGTGGGTCGCCGGTTGCTCGCGCATCGAGGCAGGAGTTTCCGGCAATCGGTCGCTGGCGCAAGACATTGCGCTTGCGTCAACAGTTGTGGGTCTGAACAGCTATGCATTGACGATTGCGCTTGCCGCAGGTCGCAATGTCTGGTCGATGCTGCCGCCATGGGCACCGGATTGCGCGCTTCCTCATGCCGAAATCCGGCATCTTCGCTCCCTGCCAAAGATCCTGTCATGAAGTACTGTCAAACTTGCCTGCAGCCGAACACCCGCCCCAATTCGGTGTTTTCTGCCGATGGCATCTGCCCGGCTTGCGACTATTTCGGCAGGTTGAAGCATGTGGACTGGCAAGATCGCTATGACATTCTGGTGGATCTGCTGGCCAACAGCCGCCGCCGTCCAGGGCAGGAGTATGACTGCATCATCGGCGTGAGCGGCGGCAAGGACAGCACCCGACAGGCACTCTGGGCGCGCGATCGGCTCGGATTGAAGCCCCTTCTCGCCTGCCTCAGCTATCCTCCGCAGCAAGTGACCGAACGCGGGGTCGACAATATCTCCAACCTGATCGAACACGGTTTCGATGTGGTCTTGTCTGCGCCAGCGCCGGGCACCTGGCAGAGGCTGATGCGCCACAGCTTCGATCGCTTCACGAACTGGGCGCGCTCCACCGAACTCGCGCTGTTCGCATCCGTTCCGCAGCTGGCCATCCGGTATCACATCCCGCTCATCCTGTGGGGCGAGAATCCAGGCTTGCAACTCGGAGACCTGAAAACGCTGGGCCGCACTGGCTATGATGGCAACAATCTGCGCTACATGAACACGCTGGCCGGCGGCGGGCTGGACTGGATGCTGGAAGCCGGCGCCTCGCCGAGCGAGCTCATCCCCTATCGCTACCCGGCGCCCGAAGCATTCGACGCGCACGGCCTGCAGATCGTCTATCTGGGATGGTTCCTGGGGGACTGGTCGCTGGTGAACAACGGCATGTATGGCACCGCACAGGGCCTGAAAATCCGCGAAGACACGGTGGACAACACCGGCGACCTAGCCGGCGTCACCTCGCTCGATGAAGACTGGGTCACGCTCAACCAGATGATCAAATATTACAAGTTCGGCTTCGGTCGGGTGACGGACTATGTGAACGAGGAAATCCGTCTCGGCCGCCTCAGCCGGGACAAGGCGATTGGCCTCGTGGAAGCCTATGACGATGCCTGCGCGCCCGGCTACATCGCCAGCTTCTGCGACTATATCGGCATCACGGTCGATGCCTTCTGGCAACAGGTGCGTGCCAATGCCAATCCGCAGCTGTTCGACATCCGCGCCGATGGCAGCATCCATCGCCGCTTCCAGGTGGGGGTGGGCCTGTGACCCGCCGCACCATCGGCATCGTGGACTATGGCGCCGGCAACCTCTCCTCGGTGCAGCATGCGTTCCACATGCTCGGCCATCGCTGCCGCATTTCCGGCGACGCGCAGGTGCTGGATGCGTGTGACATGCTCCTGCTTCCCGGCGTTGGCGCCTTTCCCAAGGCCATGGAGAATCTGATCGCCAGCGGCCTCGATCGCTATGTGGTGGACGCCGCCCGTCAGGATCGCCCACTGCTCGGCATCTGCCTTGGCATGCAGCTGCTGGTGGACAGCTCCAGCGAATATCGCCTCACCGCCGGGCTCGGCCTCATCCCCGGCACCGTGCAGCCGATTGCCGGTGCCCGCTGGCACATCGGCTGGAACCGGCTGGAAACCGTGAGCGATGATGCCCTGTTCCGCGCCAGCGACCGCGAATCCTTCTATTTCAACCATAGCTATGCCCTCGATGTCCCCCCGGCCTATCAGGCGGCGATCGCGCGCAACGATGCGCCGCTGGTGGCCGCAATCCGCCGAGACAATGTGGTCGGCCTGCAATTCCACGCCGAAAAAAGCCAGGCCGCCGGGCGCGCGCTGCTGGCCGCCATCATCGAAGGATTGTGCCCGTGATCATGAAGCGTCTCGCTGCCGTGATCACCGTGCGCCGCGGCATCGCGGTGCAGTCGTTCGGCTATGCGCGCCACCTGCCGATTGGGGATCCCGCCGTGATCGCCCAGACGCTGGACCGCTGGGGCGCGGACGAAATCATCCTGAACTGCATCGATCGCCAGCAGGCCGGGCCGGATTATGCCCTGCTGGATCGCATTGGCCGGCTCGGCCTTGCAACCCCGATCATCTATGCCGGCGGCATCCGCAGCCATGCCGAAGGCGTGCAGGCGGTGAAGCTGGGGGCAGATCGGGTCGCGGTGGACGCGCTGCTGCGCGACGCACCGGGCGAAATTCATGCCCTTTCGGAAAGCCTGGGTGCGCAAGGCATCATCGCGGCGCTACCGCTGCGCCTTGCCGATGGCAAGCTGCTGTGGCGCGACTATCGCCGCCAGACCGATTCGCCGCTCGGCGAAACCCTGCTGCAAACGCTCGCCGCCGGGCGCATTTCGGAAGCCCTGCTGATCGACTGGCAGAACGAAGGTTCACTCGGGGGTTTCGACGCAGATATCATCGCGGCCTTCCCCATTTCAGACATGCCGATCATCGCGTTCGGCGGCGCCAATGAGCCGGCGCTGATGCGCCGCCTGCTCGGCCTGCCCAATGTCGCAGCCGTTGCCGTCGGCAACCAGCTCAGCTGGCAGGAACATGCCGTGCAGGGCCTGAAATCCCGCCTCTCCGGTCTGCCGGTTCGCCATGCCCGCTTCGCCGGCCCGGAGGTGCGCGCATGAGCGTCCAGTTCTGCCAACGCTGCCTCTATGGCGATACCCATCCACTGGGCCTGGTGATCGATGACGCAGGGATCTGCTCCGGCTGCCGCGTGCACGAGGAAAAGGACCGGCTCGATTGGGATGCGCGCTGGCGCAAACTGGAAGCTCTTGTGGCGCCCTATCGCAACGCCGGCGGCGAAGCCTATGACTGCATCGTCCCCGTAAGCGGCGGGCAAGACAGCCACTGGATCCTGCATCTGGTGAAGGAACGGCTGGGGCTCAATCCACTGGTCGTGGCCTACAACAAGCAATACAACACGCCGCTTGGCATCCGCAATCTTGCCAACCTGCGCATCCGCTTTGATGTCGATTTCCTGCTGCAGACGGTCGATCCGCGCATCGTCCGCCGGGTGACCCGCACCACGCTCAGGATGTTCGGCAGCCTCTATTGGCATATCCTCGCCGGCCAGAGCGTCTGGCCGGTGCAGACCGCCGTGCGCTACAAGGTGCCGCTCATCATCTGGGGCGCGCACCAGGGCCTCGAACAGGTCGGTATGTTCTCGCACGAACACGAAGTCGAAATGACCCGCCGCTACCGCAAGGATCATGACCTGCTGGGCGCCGAGGCGAGCGACCTGCCCTCGCTGTTCGATGTGCTCACCGAGGAAGACATGGCGCCCTGGCGCTATCCCGACGATGCGACGCTCGATAGCGTGGGCGTGCGCGGCATCTATCTTGGCAATTATGTCCGCTGGGATCCCAAGGCGCAGCACGAGGCGATGATCGCCAGCCACGGCTACAAGACCTCTGCCTTCGCCCGCACCTTCGATACCTATGATCAGGTCGATTGCTTCAACCATATGGACCTGCACGATCTGTCGAAGCTCTATCGGCACGGCTATTCCAAGGTGACCGACCACGCCAGCCGCGAAATCCGGCATGGACGCCTCACGCGCGATCAGGGCCTGGCCCTCGTCCGCCGGCACGAACAGGTTGCACCGCGCTATGCCGACCGCTTCTGCGAATGGCTGGGGATTGATCGGCGCGGCCTGGAGTTCATCTTCAACCAGCACCGCAACCCGGCCTTCTGGACCGAAACCCGTCCCGGCCAGTGGGACTTTCATGGCTGGAGCACCCTTTCGGGCGGCAGCGAAGGCGAAGCGAAAGACATCGGCTTCATCGCCAACGATCGACTCGAGCGCGACCGCGGCGATCACTACATCCTCGTTGGGCGCGGATACCCCGACTGATGGTTAAAACTGCCAAAGTCGCCTGGCTCGAGGGGCCGCGCCAGCTGGTCTGGCGCAGCGAACCGCTTGCACCCGGTGCTGATGCCCACCTGTGCAAGACACTGGTTTCGGCCATTTCTCCGGGCACCGAGCTCGCCGCCTGGACCGGCGCACCGCCGCTTCGCCCGGGAAAAATCTATCCGCGCCTGATGGGCTATTGCAACGTCGCCGAAGTCGTCGCGCCGGCCGCGCAACCAAACGGCATTGCACGCGGCGATCGTGTCCTGAGCTTCGCTTCGCACCGCGACCGGCACATGCTGGCCAATGCCGATGTGCTCGCGAAGATCCCTCCCGCGCTCGATTCGGCAACCGCCTCGATCGCCTATCTCCTGCACCTCGGCTACAATGCCGTGTTGCTGGCGTCAGTTCGCCCGGGTAGCCGGGTGCTGGTGCTGGGGCTCGGCCCGCTCGGCCTTGCCGGCGTGATCATGGCGCGCATGGCCGGCGCACAGGTTGCCGCCGTTTCAGACAGTGCAGCCCTCGCAGCGCATGCGCTAACTGCGGGCGCAACATGGGTCGGCAGGCGAGCCGCCGCCGGGGACGCGCCCGACTGGGCACAGGCAGCAGACGTCGTGATCGTGACAACCAACGGATGGAACGACTGGCAGCTTGCCCTCGCCATGGCCGGGCAGCGGGCCACCCTGGCCGTGCTGGGCTTTCCCGGGCGCGGGCAAGGTGCGCCCGAAGCCAACCCGCTCGCCGCCGAGCATTTTTATCGCAAGCAGCTGCGGATCGAAGCCGTCGGCATGTCTCCGGAGCTTCCGGACACACGCGGCTTCTTGCGCTTCAACGAACGTGACAACCTCGCCTTCATCCTGTCGCTGCTCGCGGAAGGCCGCATCGATGCAACTCCCTTCACCGCCTGGCAGAAGCCAGCCGACACGCTGGCATCCGTCTATGCTTCGCTTGAAGGCCGCGCGGAGGGGCAACTCACCTGCCTGCTGACATGGTAGCATCGCGCCGTGCCGCCCTCGTCGGCTGTGGCCGCATGGGTGCCTTCACCAGCCCGGCGGTGCGCCGCGACGCCCCCGCCTGCTGGTTTCCGCTGGCGCATGCCGAAGCCATTGCTGCGCATCCGGGGCTCACTCTCGCAGGGCTGACCGACAGCGACCCGGCGGCGGCACAGCGCGCCGCAAACGCCTTCGGCTCGCCGCCGATATTTTCCGATCTGCCGGCACTGCTGGTCGCCACACGCCCCGAACTGCTCTGTGTCGCCACCCGCACACTCGGCCGTGCGGCGATCATCGAGCAGGCAGTGGCGTCTGGCATCCGCATGCTGCATGTGGAAAAGCCGCTGTGCAACAGCATGCAGGAGCTGTCCCTGCTGCAAAGCCTGCTCACTCATGACGACATGCATGTCACTTTTGGCACCATCCGGCGGCTGATGCCCCCCTATCAGGCAGCCTTTGCCCATGTCGCCTCCGGCGCACTCGGCAAGTTGCTGGAAGTTCAGGTTAATCTGGGAAGCGGTGCGCTGTGCTGGACGCATCCCCACAGCATCGATCTGCTGCTGTTCGCGACCGGCGGCCGCGCGGTCCAAGATGTGTCTGCCACCCTCGGCCCCGTCGAAACCGGCAGTCATCCGCACGAAGTTCGCAACGATCCCGAAGTCGTGTCGGTGACAATCCGCTTCGAAGACGCCTGTGTTGGACGCATCACCAGAGCGCCCGGTGCCGATCTGATCCTGGCCTGCGAGAAGGGTGCCCTGGCGGTCGAGGCGGATGGCCACCGCACGCGCCTGCTCGCAGGGGGCGAAGGCAGCACCTATCCAGCCTGGGCGCCTTGGCCGGACGCGGCGCCTCCGGCGGAAGCCGGAACGCTTGCCGCCCTCAAGCAGCTGGTCGATTGCCTGGATGGCAGCGCGGAAGCCCGCAGCGCCAATGCGACCATCAAACATGACATGCTGCGCGGACAGCATCTGTTGTTCGCCATCCTGCAATCGAATGAACAAGGCGGCGCACCCGTTTTGCCCGAAGATGTCGCAGATGACTGGTGCATCTGGGGCCAGTCACATGGCAAGTTCGCCTGACCGTATGAACCCGCCATGCTGCACGCGATAAAGCAGGGCGTCCTCGCCTTCTGGATGATCGAGCGGTTCATCCGGCTGCACATCGGCATCTGCCGATGGCTGCACTTCCGCCTTGGGCTTCCCGGTCGCGCACTGGCCGCAATCCTCGATCGGGTCCTGCTGTTTCTTTATGGCATCGATCTCCATTCCGCCTCCATCGAGGTCGGCAAGCTGTCGATCTCGCACCCGGCCGGCATCCTGCTGGGGGGCAACGGCCTGAAAAGCAGCGGGCGCGTTGCCATCATGAGCGGTGTCAAGCTGGTCGCGCGCAGCCCCAATGATCCCGAATATTTGCGCCGTCATGCCTTGCGCGAAGTCTTTGTTTTCGGGGACAATGTGGTCATCGGTGCCAACAGTGTCGTGGTCGGCCCGGTTGACATTTGCGACAATGTCGTCATCGCAGCCCTGTCGCTGGTCAACCGCTCGATCACCGAGCCGGGCGTCTATGCCGGAAGCCCTGTCAAGCAGGTCAGGGATGCGGTCAGCGACGAATGGGTCAGCCACCTGGCAACCGCACACCAACAGGACAAGAGACCGGAACGATGAAGGCGGAACTGAAGAGCGCAGCTTCGTTTTTGCGGTGGCAGATTGTACCGGTGCGCATGGTGGGCAAGATCGCCGGTGCGCACGCGCCGGACATCGCGCCGACGCCGCGCATGGCCATCACGCAAGAGGTAGCGCAACAGGGCTACGCCAGCGGGCCGCAGATGGCCGCCGCCGACACACAGGCCATTCGCGATGCGTTCGAGCCGCGCGCGCGCGCCATCGTGCCGCGCAACGGCGGGCACCCCTTCAAGAACCTGCTGCAATCGCCAGACCTCACCGCCGAAAATCCGGTTCTGCGCCATGCCTTCTCGGCCGCCATTCTCGACATCGCCGACGATTATTTCGCAGGGCGCTTCATTCTGGACAGTGTGCAACTGCTCTATTCCTGGCCAACCGACACGCTGGACGCCTCGCAATATTGGCATCGCGATTTCGGTGACAGCAAATCCTTGCACAGCATCACCTACATCACCGATGTGCCCGATGAAGCAGCCGGCGCCTTCACCTTCGTGAACAAGGCTGACAGCAAGCGCATGCGCAGTTCGCCCTTCATCCGCCGCATCGCAGACGAGCAGTTCGCCCGCGAACTGGGCGATGGTGCGATCCATCGGTTTTTCGGCAAGGCGGGCGAATCCGTCCTCGTTGATCCCGCCGCCTGCTATCATTTCGGCAGCCGCTGCAAGGTCCCCCGGCTGGCGCTGTTCGTAACCTTCAACAGCGACCGGCCCTATATCGGCGCCGATCCGCTGGTGCAAAACAACCGCGACGCCCTGCTCGCGGCTGCCACCACCTTGCGGCCCGACCTCAGCTCCGCCTATCTGGCCAGGCTGCTATCCGCCTGAGCTTTCCCGTTTCAGAGAATTGCCGCATGTCGCATCCCAAAATCCTGTTCTTCGCGCGCGGCTATCAGGCCGATTATTTTCCCTCGCTGCAATGCGATCGGTTCGAGGCGATATTTGTCACGCTCACGCGGGCGGAAAAGGCCGCTGCGGAGCGGCAAGGCGTCACCGTGTGCGCCTGCTTCGAAGCAGATTTCGACCGTCTGGAGGCCGCACCCGTGCCCGACGGCTATCTCTCAACATCGCTCATGGCAGACCGCTTTCTCGGTCGCTTCGACATCGCGCAACGCCGCGTCCTGCTCGGCAAGATGATTGGCTTCTGGTCAGACCTGCTCGATTCGCACCGGCCTGCCGCCGTGGTCAACGAGCTGGTGGCGATCGAGATTTCCGAAGTCTTGCTGATCGAGGCGAACCGCCGCGGCATCCGCTATCTCGCCGGCATGAACTGCGTGGTGGATGACTGGTTCTACTGGCTGACCAATCCGCTGACCCTGACCGGTGCCGCGCTTCACCTCCCCGAACCCGATGACGCCGCACGCCACGCAGCACGCGGCTATGTGGAAGAGCTTCAGGCCAGTGACTACAAACCCTTCTATGTGAAGAATCTCAGCGGCCGCTGGGCGTTGCGGCCGCTGGCTGTTGGTCTTGCCCGCTGGCTGCTGTGGCAGTGGCGCATCCGCTTCAGCCGCGCTTTCCGCTATGAAGATTATCGCGAGGAATATGGCAAAAGGCTCGGCATTGCGATCCGCAGCCTGGTCCTGCGCTATGACCGCCTGCAAGACATTCCCGATGACGTCGAGGTGATCTTCTATCCGCTGCACCAGGAGCCGGAAGCCACGCTCAACTACATGTCCGAATATTATGCCAACCAGGTCAGCACGATCGAGAATATCCTGAAATGCCTGACCCCTCGGCAGGTGCTGGTCGTGAAGGAACATCCGGTCGACAAGGGCGCCCTTCTCCGGCCGAAGTTCCACGCCGTGCGCAAGGCGGCCAGCGGACTCTATTATCTCCCTGCCGAAGTGCATGGCCGCCAGGTGTTGCGCCGGGCAACGCGTGTCGTCACACTGACCAGCACGGTTGGATGGGAAGCCGCCGCCATCGGCCGCACCGTCTATGTCCTCGGACAGATTTTCTACGATCATTTCAAGGGCGTGCACCGCATGTCCGGGTTCGAGGCCCTGAAAGCGGCGTTGCGCCAACCCGCACCAGGTTCGCCGGCCAGCGCCGAAGAGCTGGAAGCGTTCGTGGCCCGCATGGTGATGGCATCCTATCCCGGCAATCCCTTTCCGCACGCCGGCCTCTATTCCGAAGCCAACCGCGCCAAGGTCCTGCACGCCATCACGGACGCCGCGCTTGGCTGACAGCGGCTGGCGGGCCCGGCTGCTGGACGAGCGCGTTCTGTTCGTGGCGGTGTCGGTTGCAACCAACCTGCTGATGCTCGGGCGCAGCTACATCGCCATGCTCACCCTGGACGAGCGCGGACTGGGCACCGTTACCCTGGTGCAGACCCTCATCCTGTTCGTTTCTACGCTGCAGCTGGGCATGCTGCAGGGCGGCTATCGCCTGCTGTGCAACGGCGACAGCGAGGATCGCATGGGGATCAACAATCTGCTCTACGCCTGCCTCGCCGGACTCACCGGGCTTGTCGCGATTGGCTCCATCGTCGCTCTGGTCGCAATCCCCGGCAGGGCCTCCGTGCTGCTTGCAATCTGCGGCGCAGCCGCCGGGGTGCTCACCCTCAACCGCACCTGGATCAGCAATCAGCTCATCGCGCAGGGCACATTATCCCGCCTCACCCGGCTCACCCTGTGGACCGCCCTGCTCGCGTTGCTGCCGCTGCTGGCCGCACCGGTAGAACCGCTGGGCGCCATGATCGCCTCGATCGTGGCGCAGCCGCTGCTGTTCGTCGTGCTTGCGCTGGCTAAAGGCAGGGAATTGCGCCCCACCGCGCTGCGTTTCAACAAGCCGCTTGCGCTGCGGATCCTGGCCGCCGGCTTTGCCCTCTTCCTCACCGGCATCTTCCTGCAGGCCAACATCCTCGCCGAACGCTGGTATGTCACCGCCAACCTCGGCCTCGAAGCCCTGGGCCGGCTCTTCCTGGCAACGCTCTACATCACGCTGTTCCAGCTGGTGCCAACCTCGCTCGATTCCATCTTCCTGCCCAGGCTGGTAACGGTCTACCGCGCCGGCGACACACAGGCGGTCAGCCGGGTCTGCCGCACTTTCTTTCTGGTCATGGCAGGCTATTGCTTGCTGGCCGTCGCCATCACACTTCTGCTGGCCGAACCCGTGCTGCAGTGGCTGCTGCCCGCCCGGCAGGCCGATCTGCGCTATGTCTGGCTGGTGTTGCCAGGGCTGGTGATCTTCACCCTTTCAGGCCCATTCGCCATCATGTTCAACGCCCTGATCGCCTATCGTGCTTATTATGCGGCCTATGGTGCCGGCACGCTCGCCACCACAGCCGTCCTGCTGGGTGCGGCTTTGGGCGGCTCAAGGCTGGAGCTCGATGGTGTGATGCTGCTGAAGTCTGCCATCTATGGCCTGATGGCGGTCGTACTGCTGGCAGGTTGGGCATGGCTTTCACGCGACAACCGCCAGTTCCGCTTCAGCCTGTTCCGCTACCGCTGATTGATGAACAGCGACACGCCACTGCGCTGATATTCCGACAGCATCATGATATCGAGATCGCCATCGCGATCATAGTCGATCAGCTTCAGGCCAACCGCTGCACTGTCCTCGAAATAGATTTCGTGCACATCCCAACTGGTCGCTGTCTGTCGCAGCCAATAGAGACCCCCGCGCTGGCGACCGGTGAACGAAGAAACATTCGAGGACACCGTGAAGATCACGTCCAGCTTGCCATCCAGATCAACGTCTCCGACATCCACTTCCGAAAGCACAATCTGTATCGACTCAAGCGCAAAATTCGCCAGCGGGATCACATTCCAGGTTGTTCCGCCGTCAACATTGTGCACCAGTCGGATGCCCTGATAGGTTGGCTGGATGATATCCATGCGGCCGTCACCGTCGATATCCGCCACCGTTCCGAAATGACCGTGAATCGTCAGCAGTCCCGGAATATCCTTGCGTTCCCAGAACGTGCCCATGTTGCGAAACCAGGACAATTTGCCGTGCTGGTTGTCGGACGCCACGACATCCATCCGCCCGTCGTTGTCGAAATCCGCCGTCTTCAGCGTGCGCGGATCGCCCATCGTTTCCGAACCATCCACCGGCTTCTGCACCCAGTCGCCTTCCGGCGTTCCGGGATTGCGCAACCATACTATGCCGCGAATGGCGGGATTTGGATCCGTCGTTGGTTGAACGCGCATCGAAACCGCCAGATCGATCAAACCGTCGCCGTCAAAATCGCCCGAAGCAATATTAATCGGTGCGGGTGTTGCCGTCGAAATATAGCGACGCTGCCATTTGGCACCGCGGACACCCGGGTTGAGATAGGCAACAACCGCGGCATGCGAATTCGCCACCCCCACGATATCCAAAAGGCCATCCCCGTTTACATCCAGCGCAATGTGCCGCTCGAACAGGATCACATTTCCCGGCCTGTCGGGAATTTCCGGGAAGCTGTCGGCATCGACGATCTGCTCCAGCAGACCGCTGTTCCACTGCATGTAGCCTATGGTGCCTTGCGAGGGATTCACCAGTCGGCGCGTAAGAGTGTAGGAATCGAAGAAGCTGATGTCGGGCAAATTGTCGCAATCGAAATCGGCAACTGCCGCACCGTAAGAGTAGCGCAGCCCCGTTTTGAGGTCATATTGCGTGAAGGCGATGGGCGGATCGGGGGAATCCTTCAGCGTCGCCGAAACGGCTGCCGGAGGATTGGCAAGATCCAGCGTTCCCATCGGATGTGCCGGCAGGGGAAGTGTCGCCGGGCACGCAAACAGCGGAAGGACATTTTCGCTGGCAGCGGCCAGCGATGCATTGACAGACTGACCTTCGGCGACTGACGCCGATCGAAAATCCTCGCAACCTGCAAGCAGCCCCACAGTTGCCAGCAGGCAGCAAACACCATGCGCTTTGGTTCGCTGAAGGATGATATCACTGCTCCTGTCCGAGTTTGAGGCGTTGCTTCCGATTGTCTCGCCTTCAATTTCCCCCCTACTACGGCGTGTCAACGTGATTTCCCCCACAAACGGCCAACCGGGCAAAGCTTGCGGCAAGATGGTTGCCCGGCAGGTGATTAGTCCCTAGGGGCGATAGCGGGTGAAACGGGCCGGGTTGACCGTGCTGCTGTTGCCATCGGCTGGTTCCGGCGAGACATCCGGTAGGTGAAACAGGTGTGAATTGACTTCCTTGAAAAGCTGTTCGTGCCGCCGGGCGAAGCAGAGTGAAGGCCATCCTGGATGATGATTTTCGCGCTCAGGGACCGTGTTTCGGCCCTCTTTTACCGCATGCTGGCACCCGCTTTTGGCACTCTGGGCAAAGGCGCACGGATTGTCAGACCGCTGCGGATCGTTGGTGCTCGCCACCTCCACCTTGGTGCCGGGGCAACCCTGCAGGTCGGCACTTATTTCGCTGCCCTGCGCGATACCGGCCATGTGCCGGAAACCCGCATCGGCGCGGGCAGCATGATCGGTAACCATGCCCATATCATCTGCTCGCGCCGCATCACCATCGGCGAGCAAGTTCTGATCGCCGATCGCTGCTATGTTGCAGACAATGCCCACGATCACCGGGACCCCACACGTCCGGTCATTGTGCAGGGTCTGCGCCAGTTGAACGATGTCTGCATCGGTGATGGTGCATGGATCGGCGAAAATGTCTGCATCATCGGTGCCAGCGTAGGCCGCAACAGCGTGATCGGTGCAAATTCCGTAGTCACCCGCGATATCGGCGATTTCACCGTTGCCGTCGGCGCGCCAGCGCACGCCATCAGCCGCTATTGCCCGAACAGCAAGAGCTGGCGTCCCACCGATCCCACCGGCGCGTTCCTGCCATGAATCCCCCCGCCACCATCGCGGTGCCCGCCAGGCTCACACAGGTCGATCTTCTGCGTCGGGGCGCCTTGCTGCTCGCCATTCTGATCAGCGGCGGCAACCTGCTCATCCCGCGGGTTCCGGTGCTGGTTGCCATGGTGGCACTTGCCTTGCTGGCCATCGCCTCCACGCGCACAGCTGCCGTGCGGGCGCGCTTTCTTCTGATTTATGCGCTGCTGGGCGTGGCGCTGCTGGCTATCCTCTTCCGCGCCGGTCTCTCCGAGCTTTCCGCAACCACGGTCCGCTATGCCAATTTCGCCGGCGGAGTGGTGCTGCTGCACATGTATCTGCGTGCCGGCCAGGCACACTTTATCCGCGATCTCGTGTCTATCCTGCAACCGCTTGCAGCAATCGCGATCGTAACCGTGGTGCTTGCAACACTGATAGAGCCAGCGTTCCAGCCAAAGGAGGTGCAAGAGACCATCTACTATCATCTTTTCTACATCCTGAACTTTCACCGCACGCTGGAAGATGCGGTCGGCCTGCAACGTCCGAATGGCCCCTTCTTCGAACCCGGCGTGTTTCAGAGCTACCTGAATATCTTCCTGTATCTTGCGCTTTATGTGCTGAAGAGCACGCCCAAAGCGGTGCTTGCGGGTGTCGCCGTCCTGGCCACACAATCCACGATCGGTTTCGCAATAGCGGTTGGACTGGTCGGCCTTCACGTCTGGCGGCAGCTCGGCTATGGCTCCATCAACCGCCGTGCGGCGATAGTCGGTTTTGCCGGCCTTCTTGCCATCTCGCTCAGCGGATACATCGTCGAGAATGTCCGCTCCAAGTTCATCGGCGATATGGCGGGCTCCTCAATGGCTCGACAATTCGATCTGCTGACCGGCCTCAACGTCATCGCCGCCAACCCATGGGTCGGAATCGGCTTCGATCCGGATCGCTATCGCGCCCTTTCAGGTCCGCTGGCCTTTGATGACACCCTTTTGGATGATCGGATCACCGAAGATCGCGGCAACACCAATGGTATTATCGCTCTCGTCTACAGCGTAGGCATTCCACTCTCTCTGCCGTTCCTGTGGGGCCTGTTCCGACAGCGCATGCTGCCGGATCGATTGCTGGTTGGAGGCGTGCTGTTCCTCTCGTTCCTGACCGAATCAGTCATGCTAACACCCTTTTACCTCATATTCATCTTCAGCGGACTCCTTCTCGCGCCCCGGGCCGCGAAAAGACCGCATGCGTCAAACAATCCGGATCGCATATGACAGGCAGCCGACTAGCGCCGCGACAAATCCTGTTGATCGGACGGGACTATTTCTTCTACACCCGCGCAATCGTCGACGTGCTGCGGAACCACATCGGGGCGGAGGTGGATTTCATCCCCATCGAGCCTGGCAGTCACTTTTACAACCTGGCCCGCCGGCTGCCCTGGCTGGCGCGCCGATGGCAGGATTGGCACCACAGCCGGGCTCTGAAACGCCATGCGGGCAAAGCCTATGATCTGCTACTGTGCATTCAGGTGCATCAGCTTGAGAACCGGCTGCAATGGTACAAGGAGGCGTTCCCAATGGCCCGGTCACTGCTCTATTATTGGGACAGTCTGCATACGCATGACTATTTGAGCTACGTTCCGCAGTTCGATTCGGTCTTTACCTTTGACCCGGTGGATGCACAGCAGAATTCGGCGCTGACCTATCTTCCACTCTTCTTCACGCCAGACTTCCGGGATCTGCGCGCTGAACGGCAACGCCCGTTCGATCTATCCTTCGTCGGCACGGCGGTGAATCATACCCGCTACGCGCAATTGACCGATTTACGCGCACAGGCTGCGGCGCAAGGCCTGCTCCTGTACGACTATCTTCTTGTGTCTCCTTTCTTCTATCTAAGAGAGCTGCTGCGCGGTCGCCGGCTACGCAAGGTGCACTTCCGTCCGATGTCAAAAGCCGACGTATTGCGATCCTATGCGCAAGCGGCGGCGGTGCTCGATCTGCCGAATAACCGGCAAACCGGGTTTACAATGCGCACCTTTGAAACGCTGGGAGCCAATCGCAAGCTGGTGACGACCAACATCCGGGCTGCTACAGCGCCCTTCCACACACCGGAAACCGTTTGCGTGCTGGCCCCCGGGTCGGATTTTCCCTCGCGCGACTGGATCTGGGCCGAAACCGCCTTTTCCGATGGCATCGAACGCCACTCGCTCGAGGCATGGTCTGAAACACTGCTGGGGCTGGCAGTTCCGCCGGCCCCGCAAGAAAAGGTTGCATCATGAAACGCCTGCTCGCCGATACCGCCAACACCCTGCTGCGCCCGCTTGGCGTCGGCATCGCCAAGGAAGGCTTCGACATGGAGGGAGCGGTGCATCGCCTCGGGAACCATGCCGCCGAAATCGCGACCGTATTCGATATTGGCGCTTCGAACGGGCGTTGGAGCGCATTGGCGCTGCCAGCGTTTCCGCAAGCGAAATTCATCGGCGTCGATCCACTGGCCGAGCGCGAAGCCAGCCTGCAGGCATTGAAGGCAAAAGACCCGCGCTTTGACTATGTTCTCTGCGTAGCGGGGAAAGAGCCGGATGGCATGGTGCATCTGGCCGTCGGGGATGATCTCGACCACAGTACCGTGGACGGCCTTGGAGAGAAGCGCATGGTTCCTTCCAAATCGCTCGATGCCATCGCGGCCATGAAGGGCCTCAAAGGCCCCTATCTGCTGAAGTTCGACACCCACGGCTTCGAAGTGCCAATCCTGGAGGGTGCGACCGTCGTTCTCAAAGATACCGCCTACATCATTATGGAAGTTTATAATTTCCGCCACACAAAGGATACGCTGCTATTCTGGGAAATGTGCAGCTATCTGGAAAAGCGGGGTTTCCGCTGCTTCAATCTGGTGGAGCCAATGCACCGGCCGCTGGATCACAATCTCTGGCAGATGGACCTGTTCTTTGCCCGGCAAGACAATCCGATTTTTGCATCAGACCAGTTCAGCGCCTGAAGCATGACCCGTATCCTCATCACCGGCGGCGCCGGTTTCATCGGATCGAATCTGGCCCGACGGCTGGCAGCCGAAGGCCATACTGTAACGGTGCTGGACATGCTCGCTCCACAGATTCACGGAAACAATCCGGAGCAGTCGCCGCTCGTCCGTGCGCTCAAAGGCGTGGCCACACTGATCCGCGGTGATGTCACAGATCGCGCGAGTCTGTCGCAGGCGCTGGACGGCCAGGATGCCGTCATTCACCTCGCCGCGGAAACCGGCACCGGCCAGTCGATGTACCAGATAGCGCACTACAGCCAGGTCAATATCGGCGGCACGGCCTTGCTGCTGGATATCCTGGCGGCGAACCGCGGCAGCGTCCGTCGCGTGATCGTGGCGTCCTCGCGCGCCATTTACGGCGAGGGGCGCTATGTGTCCGAAACGCTCGGCCATGTGTATCCCGGCCCGCGCAGCCGGGCCGACATGGAAGCCGGCGAGTTCGAGCCGAAAGTGCCCGGTGGCGGCGCCTTAGCCGCCGCGCCGACAGACGAGGACAGCCGCATTCACCCGACTTCGGTCTATGGCATCACCAAGCAGGTGCAGGAGCAATTGGTGCTGACAGCGGGTGCTGCCATCGGCATCGAGCCGGTCGCGCTGCGCTATCAGAATGTCTATGGGCCGGGGCAGTCGCTGAGCAACCCTTACACCGGCATCCTCTCCATCTTCTCCAACCGCATCATGGCTGGCCAGCCGATCAACATCTTCGAAGACGGCCGCGAAAGCCGCGACTTCATCTTCATCGATGATGTGGTCGAGGCAACGGTGAAATCCCTGTTTTCGGCCGACGTACCAAACCATGCCATCAATGTGGGAACCGGCATCCCCATCGATGTCCTCACTGTCGCACAAAGCCTCGTTCGGCTGATCGGCCGCGAGGTTCCCGTCACCGTGAGCGGAGATTTCCGCATTGGGGATATCCGCCACAATTTCGCCTGCACGAAACGCGCCGAG
>JAIMJL010000032.1:26189-29410 GCA_020693225.1 Sandarakinorhabdus sp.
CCAGGAGGGCCTTGCAGCATTCGTTGCCTGGGCCACCGCGCAAGGCGCACAGGAAAGTCGCTATGAGGAATCGCTCGCGGAACTGCGCACCCGCGGGCTGATGTCTTGAACGCCGACACCATCGCTTGCAGGAAAAATCCATGACGTCTTCGAAAACCGCCCTCATCACCGGCATCACCGGCCAGGATGGCGCCTATCTGGCAGAGTTTCTGCTGCAAAAGGGCTATGTGGTGCACGGCATCAAGCGCCGCACCTCGCTGTTCAACACCGATCGCATCGATCACCTTTATCAGGATGTTCACGAGGCCAGGCGGCGCTTCATCCTGCACTATGGCGACCTCACCGACAGCACCAATATCATCCGCATCGTGCAGCAGGTGCGACCCGACGAAATCTACAATCTTGCCGCCCAGTCGCATGTCGCTGTGTCGTTCGAAGAGCCGGAATATACCGCCAACGCCGATGGGCTTGGCGCGCTGCGCCTGTTGGAAGCCATCCGCATCTGCGGGCTGGAGCAACACAGCCGCTTCTATCAGGCCTCCACATCCGAACTTTATGGCCTGGTGCAGGAGGTCCCGCAGCGGGAAAGCACCCCCTTCTATCCGCGCTCGCCCTATGCGGTTGCCAAGCTCTATGCCTATTGGATCACCATCAACTACCGCGAGGCCTATGGCATTCACGCGTCCAACGGCATCCTGTTCAACCATGAAAGCCCGGTGCGCGGCGAAACTTTCGTCACCCGGAAAATCAGCCGCGCACTGGCCCGAATCGCACTCGGGCTGCAGGACTGCCTCCATCTCGGCAACATGTCGGCACTCCGAGACTGGGGGCATGCCAAAGACTATGTTGAAGCGCAGTGGCTGATGCTGCAGCAAGACATGCCGAGCGACCTGGTCATCGCAACCGGCGTTCAGCATTCGGTGCGGGATTTCGTGACACTTGCCGCCGCCGAACTCGGCATCACTATCGCGTTCGAGGGCGAAGGCGAGGCGGAAATCGGCCGCATAGCCGCCGTTTCCAACACCGATCACAAATGCAAGCCGGGCGATGTCGTGGTCCGCGTCGACCCGCGCTACTTCCGCCCGACCGAGGTGGAAACCTTGCTGGGCGATCCGGCCAAGGCGTTCGAGGCCCTTGGCTGGAAGCCGAAGATCAGCTTTGCCGAACTGGTGCGCGAAATGGCGCAGGCCGACTATGACTCCGCACGCCGCGATGCGCTGGTGAAAGCGCACGGCTATCAGGCGTTCGACTATCATGAGTGAATGGCCGATCGATCGCGACAGCCCCATCTATGTCGCAGGCCATCGCGGCATGGTGGGTTCCGCCATTGTCCGCCGGCTGGAAAGCAGCGGCTACTGCAACATCATCACCGCCACCCGTGCCGAGCTCGACCTGCGCGATGCATCGGCTGCACAAGCCTTCCTGATCCGGCACAAGCCCGCATTCATTTTCGTGGCCGCCGCCAGGGTGGGCGGCATCCACGCCAACAACAGCCAGCGGGCCGACTTTCTGGCAGACAATCTTGCAATCGAGCTAAGCCTGATCAACGGCGCCCACGCGGCCGGTATCGATCGCCTGCTGTTCCTCGGCTCCAGCTGCATCTATCCGCGCGATTGCCCGCAACCGATCCGTGAAGACTATCTGCTGACCGGCCCGCTGGAGCCGACCAACGAACCCTATGCCATCGCCAAGATTGCCGGGGTGAAGCTGTGCGAAGCCTATGCCTCCCAACATGGGCGTCGCTACTTCAGCGTGATGCCAACCAATCTCTATGGCCCCAATGACAACTACGATCTGGCTACCAGCCACGTCCTCCCAGCTCTCATCCGCAAGGCACACGAGGCCAAACTGGCCAATGCACCCGAGCTCACGCTCTGGGGCAGCGGCAGACCGTTCCGCGAATTCCTGCATGCCGATGATCTGGCGGATGCCTGCGTGTTTCTGATGCAACTTGGCTATGCCGGCCCGCTGCTCAACATCGGCACCGGCACCGATATCACCATCGCTGCGCTGGCAGTCGAAATCTGCCGGGTTGTCGGCTATCCGGGCACCCTCAGATATGACTCATCAAAGCCGGATGGCACTCCGCGCAAGCTGCTGGATGTCAGCCGTATGAAGGCGCTTGGCTGGCAGGCCCGCATCGATCTGGAAACAGGCCTCCGGCTGACATACGCGGACTATCTTTCCAAGCTGGACTGAGTTTCGCCAAACAAAAACGCCTCCAGCTGCCGATTTTGCGGGTGATACCAGCGTGGGAACAACGCAAAACTGCGTGCCACCCGCGGCAGCATCCGCGGCTCGCGCACCATGCGGGGAAGCCACTCCAGCCCCAATATCTGCCACGCCTTTCCAGAGCGGGTCTTGGTGCCCGAAAGGAAGTCAATGGCCGCACCCAATCCGATGGAAGCCCCACGGTATCCGGCGGCATGCAAAAGCGCCTGGAACCGCTCTTGCCGAAGCAATCCCAAAAAAATCAGAACATCATCATGTTTTTGTTCTGCTATCTCAGCCGCTACGACCGGAAAGTCATCCGCCGCCAACATGCGCGTATCTGACACCACCGTGTTGCGTTCAAAGAAATCGGGAAAAGCCAGCCGCAGCCCGACTTGTGCCGCTTCGCTGCCCCCAAACAGCATCACCTTGCGGCCAACTGCTGACTGAAGGTAGTCAAACATGATATCCGGTCCATGCAAACGGCTTACTTCGCGGCCGAAACGCCGCCGCGCATAGGCGGCGAGTCCCGCGCCATCGCAATAAATGTGGGTGGCACCGTGCACGTCGGCGCGATATTCTTCGGATTTCAGATAAAACCACGCTGCTTCGGTATTGAATACCACCGCACGTGCGCCATCAATCGGCCAGAGCTCAGTGCTGAGTGGCATATGCGCTCGCAAAACGGTCGATCGATACTGGACGTGAAGCGCAGAGCAAGATGGTATCGAACTTCCCGATCATCGGATCAGCAATACCCTCCAATAGTTTCTCCTTGCCCGATACAATGACACGCATCGCCCCGACCTTCCGGCTGGTAGACGCAAACCAGTACTGAAACCCGGCAAGGTTGCGGTTGGCCCTCACCATGCATTGAAAGCCCATGAAATGCACACACAGGATGATGGATGGAACAAGCAGTCAATCCGCCAGAAGAGGGTTTATGGTGAAGCCCACTGCCTATCACCGGCTGTCCTCGATAGACCGTGACGCGTCACCAATCAACTCCC
>JAIMJL010000033.1 GCA_020693225.1 Sandarakinorhabdus sp.
ATGGGTTTCCGATGCTGGTGATTCCACCAGATCGGAACATGCTCTGACCGGAAACGGCCTTCCGCGATTCCGCCTTCGCCCGCAGATAAAGAGGCAAACCGGCTGCCATCATCACGAAGCTCAACGAACCCGCCACCCAGCCAGCACCAACCAGGGTCCAGATGGCGAATAGGCTGCTGAGGACGGCGGCTGGCATCATGGTGCGGAATTTGAAGGCAGCCGCTGCACACGCCAGATAGAACCACAAGGCTGACGATGTGGTGAGCAAGGCCATGGCGGTGAACAATCCGCCCAAGGTGCCGCTGGTATTGGAAATCACCAGCAGGCTGACGATGACACTGCCCAGCAGCATCGGGTTAACGGGCAGACCGCGACCATTGGTGCGATGGAACCATTGCGGCAGCATGCCACGCATCGCCATGGAGCGGGGCAATTCACCCTGCAACATCACGAAGCCGTTGATCGCGCCCACCACGCTCACCACCGCAAAACCGGCAACCAGCAGCGCCGGCCCGGTGGCCCAGTGCGTCTGCACGAAATCCTTGAACGGCGCATGCGAAGCCGCCAACTCGCCCGGCGACATCATCAAGACGATCCCCGAGCAGACGATGAGATAGACCGCACCAACAAACAGGGTGCCCCAGACAAGGGCGCGCGGCACATTTACCTCCGGCTTGATGACCCGATCCGATACGCCGCACACCGTTTCAAACCCCAGCAGCGCGAAAAACGTGATCGCGCCCGCCGTGGAAATTGCCGCGAGCGAAAGTCCTTCGGCCGGAAAGGGCTGCACGATCGCTGTTCCCTCGCGCGCCAACAGCAGCGCCATGATGATGGCCACCACCAGCAACGGCAGCAGCTTCATCGCGACGGTTACAATCTGGAATCGACCGGCCGCGACCACGCCTATCAGATTTACAAGGGTTACCAGCCAGATGAACGCGAGCGCTGACACTGTGGGCGAAGCCTGCAGCGAGGGCATGAAAACCGAAAAATAGCTGGCAGCCGCAGCCGCCAACGCCGCCTGCGATACTAGCACAGACACCCAGAATGCCCAGCCGATCAGAAATCCCGCCATCGGCCCGAAGGCCGCCCCGACATAGCCGGCGGGCCCTCCCGTGTGCGGCAGTTTGCGGGCGAGACCCGCAAGCGTGATGGCAGTGGCCAGGGCGCCCGCAATGGAAATGCCCCAACCTGCCACCGCGTTCCAGCCGAACTGCGCCAGGCTGACCGGCAGCAGGAACACCCCGGCGCCGATCATCGATCCTACCACCAGCGCGAAGCAGGCAGCAAAGCCCAGCTGCCGCTCCGGCGCTGCGGGAATCATGCTTGCCGGGTCAGAATTTTGCGCCGAATTTCAGCCCGATCAGCCTCGGCCGGGTGATGGCGGAATAGGAAATGCCGCCACTTGCCGTTACGTCCTCAGGATCGCCGCAGACGCCCTCGCCGCACTGGAAGCTGCGGTTCAACAGGCCGTTCGCATTGAACAAATTCGTGGCAAACAGTTCCACCGAGAAGCGATCGTTGGAGGCGCCGATGCTGAAATCGGCGGTGGTATAGGCCGGCAGATCGCCTTCCAGTGCCGCCACATCCGGTCGCACATCCGAAAGCCGCGATCCCACATGCACCACCGCACCCTGCACATGCGCCTGCCATTCGCTGATATCCCATTCATAGCGGGCCACGCTGTTGAAGTTAAAGCGCGCCGTCACCGGCAGGCGCGAACCTGTGGGGGCCAGCAATTCATTGTCAGCCGGAACCGTGCAATCGAAGTCCACATTGGCAATCTTGCAGAAATCCCTTGTCAGCTTGGCATCGTTGAAACTGCCCCCGGCCGACAGGGTCAGCCCATTTTCCCGCCAGCCGATGTCCGCCTCGATGCCGCGAATCCGCGCCTTGCCGGCGTTGCGCACCTCGGTCAGCCCGTTGGCACCGAGGAAAGACAGCTGCACGCCGTCCCAATTCTGCTGATAAATGGCGCCGTTGAAGCGCAGCCGCCGATCGGCCCAGCTGGTTTTCCAGCCCAACTCGAAATTGTTCAGCTTGTCGGCGTCATACGGGTCCAGCGTGCCGCGCCGGTTCACCCCGCCGGGCCGGAACCCGCTGGACCAGGTGGCATAAACCAGCGCGTCGTCGTTGATCGTGTAGGTCAGGTTCAGCTTGCCGATCGTGCCGGTGCCAGAGGTTGTCTTGTCCACATTGGTGCAGGGGCTACCCTCGACCACCGCCGGGCCAAAGCAGGCCGCTTCCCCGGTGCGGCTGGAGAAGCCCGCCGAATAGCCGAAAAAGCCTTCCAGGCTGTTTTTGAAGCGATAGACCCGCAGCCCCGCCGTGCCGGTCAATTTCTCGGTAAAGTCGAACGACATCTGTCCGAACGCGGCATAATCCCGATCCACACGAAATTGCTTGGTCAGCCAGATATTGCTGTCTGTCCCGGTCACGGTAATCGCATCGGCGATGTTGTCGATGATGTAGTTCTGTTCGATATTGTGCGTCTGCCGTTGAAAAAACAGCCCGCCGATAAAGCGCAGCCGCTCACTGGCCGGAGAGGCAATCCGCAACTCATGGCTTTGCTTGGTGTAGCGGTCGATGCCCTTGATATATTGGTTCGGGCTGACGAGTTCGTCATTGTTGTCGGTAAAATAGGCCCCGTAGCCAAAAAGCGCATCGTAGAAATAGGCATAGTCCGAATAGTCGGATTCCGTCTCCACCTTCCGCTTCAGATAGGCGCCGGCATAGGTAACATCCCAGTTGCCGATCGCTCCCTCAACAGTCAGCGCCGCCTGGAACCAGCGATCCTTCGACACCTCCGGATTATATTGTTCCGTTGTTTGTCGTGGCAGGTTCGATTGCTGTGTGAAGCTGCCATTGGCATTCTGGATCTGCCCCATGATGGCAGGCGTTATCGTCCAGTCGTCATCCAGATCGATGCCCAGCGCGATGCGGCCACCATAGGTATCCACGTCGTTGTAGTTTTCCTTGGCGAGCGCATCATTGCATTGCTCGATGCCCGACGTGGGATAGGTGCGGCAGCCTTGCTGATTGTCGATAAAGCCGGCGTCCTTGCGATACCAGGCGACCGTCCGGATTGCCGCGCGGTCGCCCAATGGCGCGTTGACGAAGCCCTGCAGCACGCCGCCGACCCCGCCATCAGCCACGGTGTTGATTTCGCCGTCCACCGCGCCATAGAATTTCGAACTGTCAGGCTTGTTGGTGATGATGCGGATCGTCCCCGCCATGGAGGATGCGCCATAAAGCGTGCCCTGCGGCCCGGCGAGGGCTTCCACCCGGGCAAGGTCATAGGCGTGAATATCCAGCGCGCCCTGGATGGTGGTGATCGGCTGCTCGTCCAGATAGACGCCCACCGTTGGCAGCGAAGTGGAGTGGTTGGCATTCTCGCCCGATGCCACGCCGCGGAAATACACCTGCGTGAAACCCGGCCCGGCGGTCTGCAAGGTCACCGATGGCAGGAAGCGCACAACGTCGCCAAATTCCTTTACCTGCAGCTGGTTCAGCTTTTCTGTTCCAAACGCCTGGATGGAAATGGGAACCGATTGCAGATTTTCCGTCCGCTTCTGCGCCGTCACCAGAATATCGCCCAAATCATCGACCACCGCCGCCGCAGCGGTCGTGCCCTCCTGTGCAAAAGCCGGCGTTGCCACGAAAGCCGCAGACGACAGCAAGCAAACCAGAAGTGGCGATTTCCGAAACAGCGATGTGGCAGACATAGCAATTCCCTGCAAAGATTTTGATTATCACGAACAGGCTCAACCGGAACCCGCCCAGCGTCAACAGCAAAGTTGGCACTCACCCTGCCCCTTTGCAGGACAAACATGCAGCGTTGCACTTATGCCACAGCGGCCCCGCCATAGGGATAATCGGCAAGCACATCGCCAAGCGCCAGCCGCAATGGCTCCAGCCAGGGTGCAAACGGCTGCCAGGTCTCCGCGCCATCGCGGTTGATCGGCCGACGCACCTGCTCGGAGCTGGCTGTGCGCACCGCCCGCCCGCTTTCCCAGAAGCGCAGGCAGGCGTCTTCAAACGGCAGCCCGCAAGCCGCCAGCAGCCGCCGGATCTCGCCTTCGCTGTCGTCCAGCAGCGCCTCGTGAAACACCCGGTGCACCCGGCCCGGCAGCACGGCATCCACATGCGCCATCAGCCTGGCATAGTCGGCATAGTAACGCCCCATGTCGGCAAGGTCATAGCTGAAGCCCTGCCCGCGCGCGAAATGCTGCTTGAAGTTCGAAAAACCGCAGGCGAGCGGATGCCGCCGCGCATCGATGATGATCGCGCTCGGCAGAATCAGATGAATGAAGCCGGTGTGCAGCCAGTTGTTGGGCAGCTTGTCGATGAAAAAGGGCTTGTCCGTCTTGCGCTGGATGCGCGTGCGCTCGATGTAGCGATTGCCCAGATCCCGCAAGGCTTCCGCGCCCAATTCTGCCAGACTTTCAGGATAGGTCGCGTCCTGCCCCTTTGCCGTACCCCGCGCCAGCACCGGCAGATCGGGCAATTCCATCGTCCCTTCCACCAGGCTGTGGCTCGCCAGAATCTGTTCGATCAGGGTGGACCCGGCCCGCGGCATCCCCAGCACGAAGATCGGATCGGGCGCATCGCTCCCCATGCCCGCGCGCGATTGCAGAAACGCAGGTGTCAGCACCGCAATCATGCGATCAACGGACGCCGAAGTTTCGCCCGCGTCATAGGCAATCAGCGACCGCCGCAAGCGATTTCCAGCGGCATAATGGGCAAAGGCGGCAGCCGTCTCCCGCCGGTCTTCCAGCGCCTTGCCGAGAGCGAAATCGAGGTGAAAGCGATCGTCGTCGGCCAAATCCGCGCGCGCCAGCTCCGCCCGCATCGCCGCCAGGTCATCATCCGAAAACTGCACTGTCTTCAAATTGGCCAGGCTCCACCAGACCTCTCCCAGCCCCGGCGCATGCTGCAGTGCGGTTCGATAGGCCGCAACGCAATCCGCCTGCCGCCCCACCGTTTTCAACACATGGCCATAGGACATCCAGACTTTGGCATGCCGCGGATGCTTGGCAAGCACCGCTTCATACAGCCGCAGCGCCTCGTCATATTCCCCGATCCGGCCCGATGCCGCCGCCTTCAGATTGGCATGGCCGCTGTTGTCCGGATCGCTCAGCATCAGCCGGTCCAGCTCGGCAATCGCTTCTTCCGGCCGGTTCATCCGGTGCAGCACGGTTGCCAGGTTGGCGCGCGCAGCGGTGAACTCCGGCGCCAGCTCCAACGCACGGCGCAGCAGCCTTTCTGCGTCCGCCAGCCGCCCGATCCGCCCGGCGAGCTCGGCCATCATCCGGATCGCCGCCACATTGAACGGATCCGCCTTCAAGGCCGCCCGCAAACCGGCTTCCGCATCGGGCAACCGGTTCTCCGCCAGCGCCAGCGCCGCCTGCATCAGCGCCGGATCGCGCCGTGCCGCCGCAATTGCCTGCGCGTGCGCGATCAACCGCCAAGCATCCCCAGCAGACGCCCGCGAACAAGCGTTTCCGCATCTGCCATGATCCCCTCGATCAGCGCCTTGCAGGTCGGAATGTCGTGGATCAGCCCTGCCACCATCCCGCAAGACCATGCGCCGGCATCCATATCGCCCTCCATCATGATGCGCGGATACACGCCGGCCACTTCCTCGATAATGTCTTCAAAGCGCAGGGCCGCCCCCAGCGCGCGCTCCTTTTCCAGCAGCCGTTCAACCGCCGGATTGGTCAAAACACGTTCGGTGTTGCGCAAAGGCCGCATCACCAGCCGCGTGTCCAGCTCGCTTGCGTTCACCAGCGCCTGCTTCACATTGGCGTGCACCGGTGCCTCCACCGTTGCAATGAAGCGTGTCCCCATGTTGATGCCATCCGCCCCACAAGCCAGCGCCGCCACCAGCGAGCGCGCATTGGCCATGCCGCCAGACGCAACAAAGGGAATCGTCAGCTCCTCCGCCGCGCGCGGCAGCAGGATGAAATTGGGCACATCATCCTCGCCCGGATGACCGCCACATTCGAAGCCGTCCACGCTAACCGCATCGCAGCCGATCGCCTCTGCCTTCAGGGCATGGCGAACCGAGGTGCATTTGTGGATCACCTTGATGCCGGCATCCTTCAACGCCGGCAGCCATTTCGCGGGATTGTTCCCGGCCGTTTCCACGATCTGCACGCCGCCTTCGATGATTGCGCGGATATAGCCCGGATAATCCGGCTGGCTCACGCTCGGCAGGAAGGTGAGGTTCACCCCGAAAGGCTTGTCGGTCATCGCGCGGCAACGGGCAATTTCCGCCGCCAGTTTTTCCGGCGTTTTCTGGGTGAGACCGGTGATGATCCCCAGTCCGCCGGCGTTGGACACCGCGGCCGCCAGCTCGGCAAAGCCCACGAAATGCATCCCGCCCTGCATGATCGGATGCTGGATAGCGAACAATTCGGTAATGCGCGTCTTCATCGGCTCCCTCCCCTTTTTGCCTTCGCGCCTTGCCTAATCCAGTTTGCGGCGGGCGCAACCCTGCATGGCATGACAGTATCGGCCATCTAACGCTTGCACCCCGCCACGCCCTGTCGCACGGAGTGGGCAACCTATCCTTGGGAGAAGATGCCATGATCACCGTTTCGCGCGAAGTGCGCCTGCTCAGCCGCCCCGTCGGACTTCCCGATGCGGCCAACTTCGAAATCGCCGAGGTCGCCCTCGCCGCACCGGGAACCGGCGAAGTGCTGGTGAAAAACCGCTTCATGTCGGTGGATCCCTACATGCGCGGCCGCATGTATGACCGACCGAGCTATGTGCCGCCGTTCCAGATCGGCGAAGTCCTGCAGGGCCATGCGGTTGGCGAAGTGGTCGCCTCCAACGACCCCGGCTTTGCGCCGGGCGATCTTGTGTCGTCGATGTGGGGCTGGCGCGAAGCCTTTGTGATGCCCGCTGCCGCTGTCGAAAAATTGCCCGCGCTGGATGGCGTGCCTGCGGAAGCCTTCCTCGGCGTGCTCGGCATGCCGGGGCTCACCGGCTATGCGGGCCTGCTGGAAATCGGCCAGCCCAAGCCCGGAGACACGGTGTTCGTGAGCGGTGCCGCCGGTGCGGTCGGCTCAGTCGTCTGTCAGGTGGCCAAGGCCAAGGGCTGCACCGTTGTCGGCAGCGCGGGATCAGACGAAAAGTGCGAATGGCTGCGCTCGGTCGGTGTCGATCACGCCATCAACTACAAGACAACCGCCAATCTGCTGCAAGCCGTCCGCGACGCCGCCCCCAAGGGCATCGACATTTATTTCGACAATGTCGGCGGCGAACATCTGGAAGTCGCCATCGAAGTCGCCCGCCCCTTTGCCCGCTTGGTGGAGTGCGGAATGATCGCCAACTACAACGCCACCGAGCCCACACCAGGCCCGCGGAACATCATCATGGTGGTGGGCAAATCGCTGAAGATCCAGGGCTTCATCGTCAACCAGTTCGCGCATCTGCGGCCGCAGTTTCTGGCCGACATGGCGGGCTGGATTGCAGACGGCAAGATGCGCTGGGAAGACACGGTTTTCGAAGGCATCGAACGGGCGCCAGACGCCTTCCTTGGCCTGTTTTCCGGGGCAAACACGGGCAAGATGCTGGTCAGGCTCTGATGGCCGAACGGTTCGAGCGGCATCGCCAGCCCTGGACCAGCGACGAGGTGCAGAAGCTGCTCACGCTGGCGAAGAAGGGTATGCCGCTCAAGGCCATCGCGAAGGCGCTCACCCGCAGCGAGGAATCGGTCAAGGAGCGCGCCAAGCAGGATGGCCTGTCGATCGCCAAGCTGCGCTGATGCGCCACTGGACTTGGCGGGGTCTGCTTTGCATAAGGCCGGTATGAAAAAGCCATTGATGGACGCTAAAGATGGGCGCTGAAATCGGTCATTTTGCGCTGATACTGGCGCTGTTGCTTGCGATTGCCCAGGCTGGCTTCGGAGCGTTGGGTCATCGCCGGCTGGATCCGGCGCTGATGGCGGCGGCCAATGTCTCGGCCATCGCGCAGGCCGGTTTCGTCGCGCTGGCCTTCGGCCTCCTCATGCAAGCCTTTGCCGTTCATGACTTTTCGGTCGCCCTGGTCGCCAGCCATTCGCACAGTCTGCAGCCCTTTGCCTATCGCCTGGCGGCCACCTGGGGCAATCACGAAGGCTCGATGCTGCTGTGGGTGCTGATCCTTTCGGGCTTCAGTGCCATGGTCGCCGCCGGTGGCAAGACGATGCGCCCCGGATTTCATAGCCTCGTGGTTGCCGTGCTTGGCCTGCTGGCAATCGCCTTCCTGGCATTCCTCTTGTTCACTTCCAATCCCTTCGCGCGGCTGTTTCCCGCCCCGCTCGAAGGGTCAGAGCTCAACCCGCTGCTGCAGGATCCGGGGCTCGTGTTCCACCCTCCACTGCTCTATGTTGGCTATGTCGGCTTTTCGGTGGCGTTCGCCTTCGCCACGGCCGCGCTGATCGAGGGCCGAGTGGATGCGGCCTGGGCGCGCTGGGTGCGCCCGTGGATCCTCGCCGCATGGGTTGCCCTCACCCTTGGCATCACGCTTGGCAGCTTCTGGGCCTATTATGAGCTCGGCTGGGGCGGCTGGTGGTTCTGGGATCCGGTGGAAAATGCCGCTCTGCTCCCCTGGCTGCTCGGCACTGCGCTGCTGCATTCGGCACTGGTGCTGGAAAAGCGCGGCGCCCTCATCAGCTGGACCATCCTGCTCGCCATCCTCACCTTCTCGATGAGCATGGTCGGCACCTTCCTCGTCCGCTCCGGTGTACTCACCAGCGTGCACGCCTTTGCCGTCGATCCAGAGCGCGGCATCTTCATCCTGATGCTCATTGCCGTGTCCACCGGTGGCGCGCTCGCCCTGTTTGGCTGGCGCGCGCCGACCATGCGATCGGGTGCCATGTTTTCCGCCATCAGCCGCGAGTCCGCGCTCACGCTGAACAATCTGTTCCTGATGGCCGCCACGCTCGTCGTGTTTCTCGGCACCTTCTGGCCGCTGGTCATCGATCTTGTCACCGGCAACAAGATTTCCGTCGGCCCGCCCTATTACAACCGAATCTTCGCGCCCATGATGATCCCCTTCCTCGCGCTGGTGCCGTTCGGTCCCATGCTGCGGTGGAAGAGTGATGAATGGCGCGCGGTGGCATCGCGCCTGAAGGCGCCGTTGCTGCTTGCAGGTCTGGTTCTGCTGGCGGCTGCCGCCGCGTCCTTCGCCACCTTCGGCTGGAGGGGCCTTGGTGCCGCGCTCGGCTTCGCGCTTGCGGTCTGGCTGGTTGCCGGATCCTTCGCCCTGTTGTTGCGCCGCTGGCGCAGCGAAAGCGGACTTTCCGCGCGCCTCGTCCGAACCACACCGCTGAGCACCTGGGGCATGGTCGCCGGCCATGCCGGTATCGGCGTGATGGTTGCCGGCATCACCGCCATGGCGGTATTCGCCACATCCGAAGTGGTTGCGCTGGCACCGGGCGAAAATGCGAGTATCAGTGGCCGCACGGTTACGTTGCAAAGCGCCGGTGTGGTGCAGGGGCCCAATTATCAGGCGCTGCAAGCGCGCTTTCTGATCGAACATAACGGCAAGCCCCGCACTCTGGTTTCAGAACGCAGGCTTTATCCCGCCAGTGGCAACACCACGACCGAAGCCGGCATCGCCGCCAGCATAAGCGGCATCACTTACATCGCGATCGGCGACGAAACCAATGGCAGGCTTGCTGTGCATTTGTACCGGCATCCGCTGGTCGGCTGGATCTGGGTGGGCGCGCTCATCGTAGCCTTCGGCGGCGCGCTCGCGCTCGCAGACCGGCGTTTCCGTGCCGGCCTGCCGGCCATCTCTGCCGCACCGCGCGTCGCGCTGCCCGCATGAAGCGCGCTGTCTTTCTCGCACCGCTCGGGCTGCTCCTGCTGCTGTTGCTGGCCTTTGCCATGGGGCTGGGCCGCGATCCCAAGGAACTTCCATCGGCGCTGGTTGGGCAACCGCTGCCGGCATTCGCTCTCGACGCCCTCGAACCCGGCAGCGCACCGCTTGCCAGCGCGGCATTGGCAAAAGATGGAGAGCCGAAGCTTATCAATGTGTTTGCATCCTGGTGCACCTCGTGCCGTGCAGAGCATGGCAAGCTCGTGCAACTGGCCGCCGAGGGTGTGCCGATCTATGGTATCGACTGGAAAGATGAACCCGCAGCCGGGCGCGCTTATCTTGCCGAGCGCAGCAATCCCTTTCGTGCCGTAGGCAGTGATCCCAGTGGCCGCGCGGGGGTGGAGCTGGGCGTGACCGGTACGCCGGAAACCTTCCTGATCGACGGCAAGGGCGTTGTCCGGATGCGCCACGCCGGCCCGATCGACGAGCAGGTCTGGCAGACCAAGCTGGGCCCCATGCTGGAGCAGCTTCGCGCCGAGGCACGCGCTTGAAGCACAGGCTGGTGTTCGCCGCGCTGCTGCTCGCCACTGCCGCAGGTGCCGTGGAGCCAGGCGAGCAGCTCGCCGATCCGGCGCTGGAAACCCGCGCGCGCGCGATAAGCACCGAACTCCGCTGTGTGCAGTGCCAGAACCAGACGATCGACGAAAGCAATGCGCCGCTGGCGCGTGATCTGCGGGTGATCGTCCGGGAACGTCTGCTCGCTGGTGACAGTGACGAAGAGGTGGTGGCCTTCGTGCAGGCTCGCTACGGCGATTTCGTCCTGCTCAAGCCGCCATTTTCAGCGGAAACGGCCATCCTGTGGATCGGCCCGTTCGCCGTGCTTGCCCTGGCCGGCTACTGGCTGGCAAGGCGTCCCCGCAGCGCAGCCGCTGCCGAGCCACAACCACTTACCGCCGAAGACGAGGCGCAGGTGGACGCTGCGCTGGGGCATGTTCGGAAGGATTGATTTTGGCGTTTCTGCTCTGGGCCCTGTTGACCCTGTTGCTGGTTGTTGCGTCGGTCGCGGTGGCCATCGCGCTGGTGCGCCGGCAGGAGGCGTCATTCGATGCCGAACGCGCGCCGGTTTTGAAGGTCTTGTCAGACGAACTGGCCGAAATCGACCGGCAGGTTGAAGCTGGCACCATGTCTTTGGCCGAAGCGGATGCGATGAAGGCCGACACCCGCCGTCGAATCCTCGCCGAAAGCCGCGAAGCCCATCGCGCGCCGCAACATCTCCCGCCAGGGCAAGCGCGCTGGATGGCGATCGGGTTTGCCGGCGCGATCGTTGTTTCGGCAGCTGCTCTCTATGGCTGGATGGGCCGCCCCGATCTGGCGCTGCAAAGCGCCGCCACTGCAACGGATTCTGCCAATCCGCCAGCCGCCAACGCAGACCTCGCAACGCTTGTGCAAAGGCTGGAAGCGCGCCTGGAGCAAACGCCGAATGACCCGGAAGGCTGGCGCCTTCTGGGTGGCAGCCATTTCTCGCTCGGCAACTTCGATCGCTCGGTAGCCGCTTATCAACGCGCGGTGGCGCTCGATCCGAAAGATGGCGAAACCGTGTCGGCCCTGGGCGAAGCGCAGGTGCAAGCGGCTGGCGGAGCCGTTACGCCGGCAGCGCGGGACACGTTCCGCAAGGCGCTGGCGCTGGATGCCAAGGACATCCGCGCGCGCTATTTTCTGGCCGCGGGCCTCAATCAGGATGGCGACGCCAAGGGGGCGGTCACTGCGTGGGTCAGCCTGCTGGCCGACGCTCCCGCAGGCGCGCCCTGGGCCGGCGAGTTGCGCCAGCTCGTTGTCCAGCGCGCGAAAGACGCCGGCATCGCCCTGCCCGCAGACTTTGCATCCGCACCATCCGCTGCCCCAGCCATGCCGGATGCAGCGCAGGTAGCAGCCGTCCAGGCCATGCCGCCCGCCGATCAGCAGGCGATGATCCGAGGTATGGTCGATGGTCTGGAAGCACGGCTGAAGGCCAATCCGGCCGATCTCGAAGGCTGGAAACGGCTGATCCGCGCGCGCGCGGTGCTGGGTGAACCGGAAAAGGCACAGCAGGCCTTGCGGGCTGCCATTGCAGCCTTCCCCGCCGAGGAATCCGCCCTCGAGGCGTTCGCCCGCGAAAATGCCACACCGGGCGCTTAGCCGATCAACCCATCACGATCATCTGCACCGCGATGATGGCAAGGAGAATGCCGACCCATCGCTCGAACGTGGCCCGGTCCAGCTGGCCAACAATGCGCCGCGCAGCAAATGTGCCGGCCACCATCGCGGCAGACAGCGCCGCAGCAAGCGCCCAGAAGCCGGGAGCAAAGGACAGCGTCTGACCATAGACCACCAGCTTGGCGGCATGAATGGCGAGAGCCGCCAGCGCCTCGCTAGCGATATAGGCAGCCGGTGCCAATCCCAGAGACAGGAAAAGCGCCGCTCCAAGCGGCCCCGCACTTCCCACCAACCCTGAAAGAAAACCAACAGCAATAGCACCCGTTGCCATCGTGGCACGGCCCGGCTCTCCGCGCCAGATGCCTGTTTGCCGAACAACCACGAACAGCAGGATCGCCAGCCCGATCATCCGAATGGCAAACCCTCCCGGCACCGCCACAAAGGAGAACGCCCCCAGAACCGCCGCCGGCAGGGCGAAGGCCGAAAACAGCAGCACCGGCGGCCATGCAATTTCTCGAAACCCGAAGCCGACGCGCGCCAAGTTGCCCACGAGCTGAGCCACCGTGAGCAACGGCACCGCATCGGTCACGCCAACCCGGTGCGTCAACAACGGCAGCAACAGCAAAGCCCCGCCGAACCCGGCAACTCCCGAAAGCATGGCCGCCAGGAAAGCGCCAAGCACAAGGATCACATCAAGCGACATGATCCAGCCATCACCCCAAAACCATCTTCAGGCAACTTCAGGCAACAAGGCGGACAGCGCAATCGACCGGGCAAGGCACCTCCCGGCCGGCTTGGCCTGCCCACGCTCAGTCAGCGTGTCGCAGCAACTGATTCCCGCGCCTGGTCTGCCGCTGCGCCCGCTGCATCCGCTATCCGGTCTGCCGTTTCCGTCGGCATGGCAACGGCCACCGCACGCACCGCGCCCGGAGTGCTTACTGCCGCAGCAAGCACGCTAGTTCCCGCACCCGCGACCGCCACATTGGGATCTCTGAGCGATGGACTGTCCGCCAGCATGGGGACGCCGCCAAGCGGCTTGTTCACCCCCTGATGACAGGTCTGGCAGTTCACCTTGAACGGATCGCCCGTCGGCCCCAGCCGATGCGCCGGGAAAACGCCCTTCAGCGGCGTGATATAGCCGTCGTTGATCTGGCGCACCATGCGGATGCCATACCAGGCACCCACCCGTTGCTCGCGGCTCCATTTGCCGAAATTCTGCGTGTTGTGGCAGAAGGTGCAGTTCACGCCGAGCGACGACGACATGTGCATCATCAGCCCGTAGGTGGCCTCGGTCGCCTGGATCGATGTCGTATTGGCAGGCGTCGGGTGGATGCCCTTGGATCCCACACGGATCGGATTGTTGCCAACCAGCAAGGTTTCAAACGGCGCATGCGGCAAAGACGCATAGGCCACCGTCGGCGAAGGCATGTTCTGGCCCATATTGTTGCCAAGGATGCCATTCGGTCGCGCCGGCGCATTGGTCCAGTAGTAGGCCGGAATGCCCTTGCCACGGTGGCAAGTGTAGCAGGTCACGCCGGTCGCCTTCACATGCCCTTCCCATTGGGTGTTGATGGTGCGGGTCATCTGCAGCATCTTGCGCGCCACGACCTTCTGATAAATCTCGTCGGACGCCATGTTCTCCGGGTTGTGGCAATAGTTGCAGCCCTGCTCCGGCGGCGCGACCCAGGCGGTGATGTTCAGCATCAACAGGTTGAATTCGTCTGCGCTGATATCACCCAGCACCTGCAAATTCTGGTAGGTGTCGCGCGCACGCGGACCGTCCCGGCTTTCCAGCGGATAGGCCGATTCCGGCGGCACGCCCGGCGCAGACATCAGGCGGGGATTGACGACCCCCTCCATGGCGGCCCCACGCGGTCCCCATTGCGTGGCGTCCTTGCCGCCAATCTCGCAACCCGTCAGCAGCAAAGGCATTGCCAGCACGGCACACAGAGCCAGAGATCGACCTAGCGGCTTGCTCATCCTGTTCATCATTGCGGTGCCCCTGGCAGAGTGCTCGGATCGACGATGCCCGTTGCGGGGTATTGCGTGGCATAGCCATGCTCGACCGCAAACAGATACCAATTGTCGACCACCGTGCCCGTTAGCAGGATGCCGATTCCGCCGGTCAGCGTGGTCAGCACCGCAAACCACCAGGCCCAGCGGTGAATGGACTCCATCGTCGCATTGAAGCCCATCGTCCAGCGCCAGAACAGCGCAGCCCGCTCGGAAGCCGTGCCCCGGTCGGTGATCTGCTCCAGCTCACGCTCACCGCCATAGCGGCCCACCGCAAGGATGGTCGCCCCGTGCATGGCAAACAGCAGGGTGGAGCCATAAAGAAACACGATCGAGAAACAGTGGAAGGGGTTGTAGAACAGATTGCCGTAACGAATGGAGAAAGCCGCCGTCCAATCCAGGTGCGGAAAGATGCCAAACGGCACGGCTTCCGCCCAGCTGCCCATCAGCACCGGCCGGATGAAGCCCAGCACCAGATAGAGCCAGATGGCCGCTGCAAAGGCCCAGGCCACATGCGTGCCCATGCCCAGTGCGCGGGCCCGACGATATGTGCGCGCCCACCACAGGATGATCGCCGTGGTCAGAAAAAAGCCTGCCATCAGCCACCAGCCGCCTTCCGCCAGCGGCGGGATAGACAAGCCATATTTCGGTGCCGGCGGCTCCAGTGCCAGCCAGAACAGCTGCCGGACAAATTGCACCGGATCCCAGTTGACCGAAGCCCACATGTTGAGCCCGATGATCTCGAAGGCAATCAGCCCGCAGATGATCGATGCCAGGCCCAGCCGACCGAGATAGATGGGGCCAAGCTGCGCATTGGCGAAAAGGCCCATGAGATAGCTGTAGCCGGCCGTCTCAGTGCGGGGAAAATCCCCATGCGGCAAGGGCGGCCCGGTTTCGACAGGTCCGCGGATCTGAACCTGGGTGAAGATATTCTGGTAACCCATGGAAACTCTCCCTCTCAGCTCCAGATCGGCAGATTGAGCCACCAGGTCCACCATTCCGGCCAGCCGCGTGTCCAGAACGGTCCGCTGATGATGATGCAGATCGCGCTCCAGAAGCCGGCAGACAGGGCCAGGAACAATCCCAGCCGGTGGATCCCGAGTTCTCCGACCGAATAGCCGAGAATATCGCGGAAAAATGTGTCTTCATATTCCGGGCTGCGCACCGTCTCGCCCTTGGCCGGATTGGCCGAAGACAGGATGAGCGAACCATGCAGCCCAAGCGCGAAGGTGGTGGTGAAGAAGAAGCTCACCGCCAGCATGTGCGCCGGATTGTAGTGGAAATGCAGATATTGATAGCCGGTGTTGGACACCCAATCGAGGTGGCTGAAGATGCCATAGGGAAAACCATGCCCCCAGGCCCCCAGCAACAGCGGCCGGATGACCACCAGCGAAACATAGGCAAAGATGGCAACGCCGAAGGCAAAGGGCACATGATAGCCAATGCCCAGCTTTCGACAGATTTCCACCTCCCGCAGCGCCCAGCTGACGAAGGCACCGACGGCACACATGGTGATGATCTGCCATAGCCCCCCTTCCAAAAGGGGCGCCCAACCCAGGCCGTAGCTCAGGTCTGGCGGTGCAATATTGATGAGCCAGGGATTCCAGGTGGGACCCATGGCCGCGCCATAGAAGATGAGGGCAGTGCCCAGCGTGGCGAAGAAAATCGTCGTGACGCCGAAGAAGCCGACATAGAACGGCCCCACCCAGAAATCGAACAGGTCTCCGCCAACAAGCGTACCCCCTCGAACCCGGTATTTTCTTTCAAAACTCAGCAGCGCCATGGCGCGTTCCTCCGCACTTTTTCCGCGAACCATGCCGCGAAAAATGCTTGCATCATATCTGTGCGAGGGTGGCGGAGCCCGGCAGCGGCCTCCGCCTGATCCTCACATCGGGTAAGCGATTAACCCGCCTGAACGTCAGGCGATACCACGGCCGCAGCAACCGCGGCGGGAGCCGCAGCCTGAGACCCATCAAGCCAGTTGAACCGGTTGGTGCTCAGCAGGATGAAGTGAATCAGCACTGCAAGGACGAACAGGAAGATGAAAAGACCCACCAGCGTGCGGCGGGGATCGAAAATAAGCCAAATTCTCCACATGATCGTCTCTCCTCAGGATGCCGGGGTCACAACAGGCGCGGCAGCCACCTGGGTGGCGGTCGAAACACTCGCATAGCCATCAGGGCCGGGCAGCCACGGTCGCCACGACCACACCAGGAAGTGCGCGATGATCGCCACTATTGTGAAAATGATGAAGCTGGTGACGAAGAGCTTGTGAAACTCCTGCGCCTCCTGCGGGGTGAGATAAGTCCCCATCCCCATTTTGTCGTCTCTGTTATCGCTCATGTCTTGGTCTCCACTCTACCCGCAGTAAGGAGAGCGTCACCGCATCCCCCGGCGGCATCAACGCGACGACTGCCGCCGCGATGAATCCTCGACACCGCATTTGCAGTGCCATTGTCTGTTGTGCCGGCGCGCGTCATGCGGCCCGGCTTTCCTGAAACACGTCGCGCAGCCGTTCAGGCGTCACCTTCGGCTCGCCGGCTGCCCGCGCTGCCCGTTCGGCGGCATCGCGAAGGCGCTTCGCCGCCGAAATCCTGACCAGCACCGGCTCACGCTCCACCATGGCGTCCAGATCGGCCTTGGCCGCATCCTCCCATTGCAGTTCGGAATGCAGCCGCGCCGGGGTTGCCTCGGCCTGGTCCAGCTGGCCTGCCAGCGGCAGGATGTGGAAGAGCGCATCGAACAGCGCGTTGCACACCTCCTGCACAAGATAGGTAGCGCCGGAATAGCCCATATAGGGTGTTCCGGTGTGCCTCCGGATCGCGGCTCCTGGGAACGACACCGGGATGTAGATCCCGCGCGAGCCCAGTTCAGCCATGTACATCCGCTCGTTGTAGCTGCCGAACATCACCAGCGGCGGAGTCGTGCGGATTGCTTCCTTCACCGCCGCATTGTCCGGCTTCACACCCGCCGACCGCTGGAACGAGAAGGCGCAGGGAAGCCCCATATCGTCTTCCAGAAAGCTCCGGATGCCGCGCGTGTAAGTTTCGGTCGCCACGATGGCAAAGCTCGCCGTGCCGAAGAAATCCTGCGTCACCGACCGCCACAAATCCCACAGCGGCTTGATGGTGGTGTGCTTTTCCCGCTCGATGAACGGCTCCGGGTCCAGCCCGGTCAACTCGCCAAGTTTGCGCAGGAAAAGCGTGGTGGACGTCAGCCCGATTGGCGCCTGCAGATAGGGCCGCTCCAGCGTTTCGCACAGGCCCCTGCCCCATTCGCGATAGAGGCAGACATTGACGCTCGCATCTGCCAGCTTTTTCACGTCCGCCAGATGGCTGCCTAGCGGAAACACCATGCCCACTTCTGCGCCGATGCCTTCGATCAGCCGGCGGATTTCCGCCAGATCCGACGGCATGTTGAAGCTGCCATACATCGGCCCGATGATATTGACCTTCGGCTTTTGCCCTTCCCGCAATGGCCGGAGCGGCGGCACCTTTTTCGGGCCAAACTGGGTCCACAGCCAGGTCAGCGCCCGGTCACCCGATTGCCACTGGTCCTCGTCGATCGTGCGCGGCAGGAACCGCTGGATGTTGGTGCCCTCGGGCGTTACGCCGCCGCCGATCATTTCGGCAATCGAGCCCGTCACCACCACCGAGGGAAGATCCGGATCAAGCGTTTTCCAGGCGCGCTTCATGGCGCCCTCGGTGCCGTCGCGCCCCAGTTCCTGCTCGCCCAAACCCGTGACAACGATGGGCAATTCGTGCGGCGGCAGGCCGTCGGTGTAGTGCAACACCGAGGTCACCGGCAGATTTTCGCAGCCAACCGGCCCATCGATGATGACCTGCAGGCCCTTGATCGAGGTGAAGGCATAAACCGCCCCCCAATAGCCGCCGGCCCGGTCGTGATCGAGGATGAGCGTCATGCGCCGATCGCCTCTTCGGCCTTGGCCATGGCCAGCCGCTTGGCGGCAAACTTTGCCTTGTATTCCGGCCGATCAACCGGCGTATTTTCCCAGATGCCCGCCGTGGCGCCAGCCCCCACACCTTCGAAGAAGGCGGTCATCCGGTCGAAGCGATGCTGGTTCGCCAGCGCCGCATTCACCACCATCGCTAGGCTTCCAGCCCCAGCCGGACCCATCAGCGGGCGCGCCGAAATCAGATTGGTGAAATACAGCGCCGGAATGGATTTCTGCTTGGCATGCTGCACCACCGGCGTCGTACCAATGGCAAGATCGGGCCGATACTCGTTTACGGCTGCAATGTCTTGCTCCAGGCTGGCGCGATACTGCACCTGCACGCCCTTGGCTTCCAGCCACTCGCGATCGGCATCGGACCAACGCGTCTTCGGGCAAGCGGTGCCGACATAGCGAACATCAGCCCCGCTCTCCACCAGCAACCGGGCAACCAGCAATTCCGAGCCTTCATAGCCTGAAACGGTAATCCGCCCTTTCACCGGCTTGGCCGCCAGCGCACCGGCAATCGCCGGCAGGAAACGGTTCTTGGACGCATCCACCTTGTCTTTTGCGATGCCGCAAGCCTCGCCGATGGCATCCAGCCAGGCGGCGGTGCCATCATGCCCCACAGGGGCCGAGCCGATCACCTTGCGTCCGGCTGCCTCGAATTCGCGCACGCTCGCCGTGTAGAAAGGATGAATGGCAGCCACCGCCGCGCAATCAAGCGCCGCATAAAGCTCGCGCCATTCGCGGGTTGGAACAACCGGACCCGCAGCCAAACCGAGCGGCTCCAGCAACAGCCCGATTCCAGGCGGATCGGCAGGGAACATTTCACCCAGCAGGGTGATGGTCGGCCGATCGCTGCGCTCCTTTGGCGCCGCAACCGGGCCAAGCTCGGCCTCTTTGCGCGCATAGGCCAGCATCGCACCCGCCAGCACATCCTTGGCTTCGGCATGGGTCGGCACACCAAAGCCCGGCACATCAATGCCGATCACCCGCACGCCATTGATGGCATCGGGTAGCAGTTGCAGCGGCACACCTGACGCCGTGGGCACACACAGGTTGGTCACCACGATCGTGTCATACAGAGCCGGGTCGGCCATCTCGTGCACCGCGTCGCGGATATCTTCAAACAGCTTGCCGGTGACCAGTGATTCCGAATTGAACGGCACATAGCCAACCGTCCGCCGCGCGCCGTAGAAATGCGAGGTAAAGGTCAGCCCGTAAACACAGCAGGCCGATCCGGACAGGATGGTCGCGGTGCGCCGCATCCTGAGGCCCACACGCAAACTGCCGAAGGCCGGGCACATGCTTTGCGGCTGATCATGCGGCCCTTTCGGATAGTCCGCCGCATAGCGATCCAGCACACCGGACTTGCCAGCTTTCACCGCCGCGTCGCGCAGCGTGTCGCCGCTCGCGCAGCTACCGGCATCGCCCAGATCAAGCCGATCCGGTTCGCGTGGCACAACAGGCAAGGTTTCCAGCGCGTTCATACCGTGTCGTACACCACTTCAAGCGAGGCCTTGGGCACATAGGCACTGCCGCGCATGTCGGCCTGGGTCGCCGGTTGCAGCGTGAAATTGCCGCCCGTGTCTTCCGGCTTGAACAGCCCGAGCAAACCGTCCTGATCCAACGGTGTCGGCCTGACCGGCGGCGCAGTCGCCACATTTTCCGCCAGCTCGGCAAACAGCGCGCCCCACTCGCTGTCTGGCGTGCCGATAATCTGGTAATTGGCCGATTTCTTGCGAATATCATCGTGCGCCGGGATCGAAACCAGCACTGGAATGCCGACCGCATCGGCAAAGGCCTGCGCTTCACCGGTGCCATCATCCTTGTTGATGAGGATTCCGGCCACGCCCACATTGCCGCCCATCTTGCGGAAATATTCCACCGCCTTGCAGACATTGTTGGCCACATAAAGCGATTGCAGGTCGTTCGAACCGACCACAATCACCTTCTGGCACATGTCCCGCGCGATCGGCAGGCCGAAGCCACCGCACACCACATCGCCCAGGAAATCGAGCAGGACATAATCAAAGCCCCAGTCGTGGAAACCCAGCTTCTCCAGCGTCTCGAAGCCATGAATGATGCCGCGGCCGCCACAGCCGCGACCGACTTCCGGCCCGCCAAGCTCCATCGCAAACACACCGTCGCGTTGGAAACACACGTCCTCGATGCTGATTTCTTCGCCCGCCAATTTCTTCTTGGCAGAGGTTTCGATGATGGTGGGCGTCGCCTTGCCACCAAACAGCAGGCTTGTCGTATCGCTCTTCGGATCGCAGCCGATCAGCAGCACGCGCTTGCCCTGCTGCGCCATCATGTAGCTCAGGTTCGCCAGCGCGAAGCTCTTGCCGGAGCCTCCCTTGCCATAAATGGCAATGATCTGCGTTTCCTTGGTCACCGGGCCGGTGTGCACGGGATCGGGCTCCTGCGCGGCTTCATCGCGAAGCGCTGCATCGCCATCGAACATCACGCTCATGCGCACTCTCTCCAATCCAGAACCATTTTCAGGCATGCCCTGTCACCGAAGGCCTGCGGATAGGCCTCCATAGCTTCGCCCACCGGGCGAACATGGCTGATCAAGCCATCAAGATTGAGCGCGCCGCTAGCGATCATCGCCTGCGTTGCCACCAGATCCTCGGGCGCCCATTCAGCCGCCACCCGCAACCTTGCTTCACGCCGGAAGGCGAGAGGAAAGGCAAAGGACAGCCGATCCGAATAAAAGCCGGCGAGAACGATTTCTCCGCCCTTGGCAAGCCGCCCAATCAACGTATCGATCAGCCCGGAATCACCGCTCACATCATGGATGCTGCGATAGTCGTGGCGATCATCCGTATCGGGATGCACCACCCTGTAACCCTCGGCACCCTGTGCGCGCGTCGCATCGATTTCCCACACTGTCGGCGATCCGCCCGCCGCCACCGCAATCCGCGCCAGCAGCCGGCCAAGCACCCCGTGCCCGATGATCAGTTCAGGAAGCACCCCACCGGCAATCGCATGCTGTGCCGTTGCGGCCAGCGCCATCAGCACCGCACTGGAGCCAAGCGACTCGGCCACTGGCACCACCCGCGCAGCCGGCAGATTGATCCGCCGCGCCGCGCCACCAAACAAACCGCGTGCCTCAACATAGCAATTGGCACCCGGCACAAACACATGCGCACCCATCAAGTGCCGGGCCGCCTTGCCTGCATCCACCACCTGCCCAACCGATTCATAGCCAGGTACCAGCGGGTATCCCATGCCCGGAAACGGCGGCATCTTGCCGGTCCACAACAGTTTTTCGGTTCCAGTGCTGATTCCGGAAAAGGCGATTTCCACGGTCACATCGGCATCGCCTAGCGGGTGCACATCCAGTCGACGAAGTGCCAGCCTTTCGGGAGCCTCCATCACAACCGCCAATGTGCTCATTCCCCAAACTCTCCCGATGGCCTGCGATGTCGCTCCAGTCACCCTTTGCGACCCGGCACCTCAATCCCTATGTGTCAGTCTAAGTTGACAATCGCAGTTGTCAACTGCGGCTGACACTTGAATGTCAGACTTTCGCAACAAGCACGCTTGCAGACAGGGGAAGGGCTGTGGGAATCGGGCGAACCTGGGCAAAGCCGGCGGTGCGCAACATGGTGGAAAGCCTATCCACCGTGCGTGGCCGCCCGGACCCCATGGCCAGGAGATAGAACCCGAAATAGGCATCGCCCACCGGCTCGGCGCCCCTCGTTCCGGCCATCGGCTCGGCCACCAGCAGCGTGCCTCCGGGTGGAAGCGCTGTGTGCACCTTGTGCAAAAGCTCCATCACCACCGCATCGTCATGGTCGTGCAGCACCCGCACCAGCGAGATGATATCCGCGCCCTGCGGCAAGGCATCGGTAAGAAAGGAACCTCCGACCGCTACCAGCTTCGGGCCGAGCCGCACCCGCGCCCGCTCGGCAACCGCGGGCAAATCAAACAGCATCAGCGCAAGCCCCGGATGCTGCGCCGACACGGCCTCCAGGAAGGCCCCCTCCCCTCCCCCAACATCCATCAAGGTCTGGTGCCTCGAAAAGTCATAAGCATCCAGCACCTGCTCGGCCACCAGCGGCTGCGAGGCTGCCATCAGCGCCGAATAGGCCGCAACGCCACCCGAATCCACCGCACCCGCCCCTTCGGCATAGGGCCAATAGCCGGAAAGAGTCCCGCCCCCTCCGCCGCGCCGCAGCAATGCCACCGGATCGGCGAGGTCCGCATAAAGGTGCGCGTGATGCCGTATCATCTCGGCGATGCCGCCATTGCCGACCAATGCCGCGCCCTTCTGGCCCAGCGTGAAGCGCCCGTCGCGGAGTTGCTCGGCAAGCCCCAGCGACTCCGCTGCCTTCAGCAACCTCTCGGCACCCTGCACCGGCAGATCAACCGCAGCCGCCACCTCTGCCACCGATTTCGGCCCTGCCGCCAGCAGGTCAAACAGACCGAGCTGCACGGCTGCAAAGGCGACCTGCGCATAAACAAAGCCCGCCACAAGGTCGAACAACGCGCGCGCGCGCGTCCGCGCCACCGGACGGGTCAGTGGAAAGCGCGCTGCCCAGCGTTGAAACCCGCGATCCGCCAGCACGCGGTTGCGCCACAAGGTCCAGCGGTCTCGCCAGTCCAGCACTTCGCCTGCCATGTCGCTCCCTGCCCCTCCCTACCTTGCGTCATCCCGCCCATGCAGCGGGCAAACGCTCACATTTTTTGGTGTCAACCCATCTGGACAGATGCTAGCCTCCCGTCAACGCCTTGCCGGCAGGGGCGGGAGAGGGGAAGCCGCACGCATGAAGGGAGACAAGGTCGTTGTGATCGGTGCCGGCATCGGCGGCCTGACGGCCGCCGCCTTGCTTGCCGCCCGTGGCCTCGATGTCACCGTGCTGGAACGCGCCGCGCATCCGGGGGGCAAGATGCGAAGCCTGCCGATTGCCGGACGAACCGTCGATGCGGGCCCCACCGTGTTCACCATGCGGCCGCTGTTCGAAGACATATTCGACGCCGCCGGCAGCAGCTTTGCCAGCCACGTCACCGCAACCCGCGCCACCACGCTGGCCCGCCACCGCTGGGCCGATGGCGGCGCGCTCGATCTGCACGCCGATCATGCGCACAGCCGCGACGCCATCGGCGCATTCGCAGGCGCTGCCGAAGCACGCGGATTCGAAGCCTTTTCCGCCGAAGCCGCGCGCATCCACGCAACCCTTTACGACAGCTTCATGCGCCGCCCGCGTACCAACCCCGTCGGCCTCACCTGGCGGCTCGGCCTGTCGCGTCTTGCCGAACTGCAAGCCACGCGCCCCTATGAATGCCTATGGAGCGCGCTGGGTGGTCATTTCAAGGATATCCGGCTGCAACAATTGTTCGGCCGCTACGCCACATATTGCGGCTCCTCCCCATTTCAGGCGCCGGCCACGCTGATGCTGATCGCCCATGTCGAGGCCAGCGGGGTCTGGCTGGTGGAAGGCGGCCTGCAACGGGTCGCCCAGGCGCTCGCCGACATTGCGCAAGGCCATGGGGCAAGCTTTCGCTACAACAGCGACGTGTCCGCCATTCTCACCCAATCCGGCCGTGCGGCCGGGGTTGCCCTGTCCAGCGGCGAACAGCTCGCCGCCGACTGCATCATCGCCAACGCCGACCCTTCGGCGCTTGCCACCGGTTGCTTCGGCAAGGCGGCAAGGCGCGCCTGCCGCGCCGTCAAGCCAGACGCGCGCTCGCTGTCATCCCTCACCTGGGCCACGGTTGCCGAAACCCGGGGCATGCCCCTTCAGCGGCACAATGTGTTTTTTTCAGAAGATTACGCCCGCGAATTCAGAGACATTGCGAATGGTTGCTTGCCGTCTTCGCCCAGCGTCTATGTCTGTGCCCAGGATCGCGATGCGGCAGGCCATGCCCCCCCTGGCCCGGAACGGTTGCAAATCATCGTCAATGCGCCAGCCAGTGGCGACAGCGAATCCAGCCTGACCCAAGCGGAGATCGACACATGCGAGACGCGGATGCTGAGCTTCCTGCAGCGCTTAGGGCTTTGCGTCCGATGGCAGCCCGAAGCCAGGATTTTGACCACTCCGAGCGACTACGAGAGGCTGTTTCCGTCGACGGGTGGAGCCCTTTATGGACGGGCCTCGCACGGATGGGCGGCCTCCTTCCTCCGGCCGGGATCGAAAACCCGCATTCCGGGCCTGTATCTCGCGGGTGGCGCGACACACCCGGGAGCGGGAGTGCCGATGGCGGCGCTGTCAGGCCAATTGGCGTCCGAAGCCCTCATGCGGGACCGCGCTTCGATGGCGCTGTCGCGCCGGGCGGCTACGCCTGGTGGTATGTCGACGCCATCAGCGACGACGGTCTCCACGGGCTGACCATCATCGCCTTCATCGGCAGCGTTTTTTCACCCTATTATGTCAGCGCCGGCAAGCAGCAGCCGGAGGATCATGTCGCGTTGAATGTTGCGCTATACTCGCCGCGCAAGGCCCGCTGGGCGATGACCGAGCGCGGCTCCACGGCCCTCCGACGGGATGAGCACTCGCTCGCCATCGGCCCCAGCAGCCTGCACTGGGACGGACAGATGCTGTCGATCGCGATCGAAGAGCAAGGCGCGGTGTTCGGCCAGAAGGTGCGCGGCCAGGTGCGAGTCTATCCGGAAACACTGGTGCAGCATGGCTTCGATCTCGATAGCGAAGGCCGCCACCGCTGGCAGCCGATCGCCACCCGCGCGCGGATCGAGGTGGACATGCCGGCGCCCGGCATCCGCTGGCAGGGCAGTGCCTATCTGGACAGCAATTTCGGCAATGAACCGATGGAAGATCGGTTCTACGACTGGCAATGGTCGCGTGCGCATATCCTTGGCAACAGCGGCGGGCGGGACACGGCGGTGTTCTACGAAGGCCGCCGGCGCGATGGCAGCGATTTTGCCCTCAGCCTGCTGTTCGGCGCCGATGGCCAGCCACGCGCGTTGGAGGCTCCGCCGAAATCGCCACTTCTGCCGACCTGCTGGTTGATGCCGCGCTACACGCGATCCGATACCTGGGGGCAGGCAAAGATCCTGAAAACCTGGGAGGATACGCCCTTTTATTCGCGCTCGGCCCTGGCCACCCAGATCGAGGGCCAGCCTGCCATCGGCGTGCATGAAAGCCTGTCACTCAGTCGCTTTCGATCAAAGCCGATGCAATGGATGCTGCCATACCGAATGCCGCGCAAGGCCTAGCCCTCTTCGTCCTTCTCCCGCTCGCGCGCCTTTTCCAGCTTGCGCAAACTCCACAGCTGCCAGAATGCAAGCCCGAGTACGATCACTCCACCGGCAATGATTTCCACCAGCCCGTAGTAGCGCGGATCAATCATGCCGCCAGCACACCCGTCTGGCGCGCATGCGCGAACAGCCTTTCCACAAGCAAGTGCGGCTGCTCTTCATGGGCCAGATGGCCAAGGCCGGGCAGAACAGCCAATTGGCTGCCGGGCAGCCTTGCCGCCACCGATCGCGATACCGACACCGGCACCGTCTTGTCCCGGTCGCCATGCAGCAGCAACAGCGGCACCGCGAAGCCCGCCAGATCACGCTCCAGCGGCACCAGATCCCAGTTGGCCATCATGCCGAGCACGGCAGACACATGCCCTGGTGAACGAAACAGCTGCTCATAGTGCAGCACGCCATCGGTATCGATCTTCGATCCCGTGCTCTTTTCCAGGAAGCGCTCCACTTCGCCCGGGCTGCGCGCGCGCATCGTGAACAGCTGCGGCATGAACGGGTTAACGAACATCAGCTTGGCCATTGCCGGGAACAGCAGCGCGCCGATGCCGGGAAAGGGCAGCAGCGCACCGCCGATGCTGGCCGCGGCTTGCGGCGCAATCCGCCCATCCAGCACCATCCTGAGCGCCACCGCCGCCCCGGCGGAATGCCCCACCACCATCGCCGGCTGCACATCCAGCACCGCCAGCAAGGCCGCAAGGCTGCGCGCCATCGCCGGCAGCGCCATGCTGGGCGGAGTGGCGGTAAACCCATGCCCCGGCAAGTCGGGCGCCACCACCGTGAAATGCCGGGCCAGCAGCGGCGCGACACCGCGCCAGCTGTGCGTCGCAGCACCGGTTCCGTGCAGCAACAGCAGCACTGGCCCTTCACCCATCATCTGAACATGCCATTGCAGCCCGTCGGCCAGAACAAAGCGGCTCGAAGCCCGGTTGGGCCAGGCCTTGCCCTCCACATCCCAAACCGGCTTTTCATTCATCGCCCTACCCCCTGCCCTCGCCCCAATCCAGCCCCCTGCCCTGCCACTTGCGCCGCCTTCACGGCAGCACACACAGCACCTGCCTCCACGCGCGGCAGCGCCACATAGCGCGCGCCCATCGCAGCCGACAGGCTCGGCCCTTCAGCGCGCGGACGGGCGGCCGTGTCAATGAACACCACGCCGAATGCCGCCTCGCGAATGTGCCGGGATGCCGCCAGCGCATCCTCCAGCGCACGTGCGCCGCCGGCGCTGCCATCGCGGGCGATATTCGCTCGCCCGTCGGTGAGGAAAACCAGCAGCGGCGTGCGCCCCTTGGCCCGAACCGCGGTGGCCAATGTGTCGGCGGCTTCGATTGCGGCACAAAGCGGGGTGCCGCCGCCTCCTGCCATATCCCCCAGCCGCTTGCGGGCGCGCGGCAAAGACCGTGTTGGCGGCAGCAGGATGTCTGCGCCTTCGCCACGGAAGGCAATCAGTGCAACCTCGTCCCGCCGCACATAGGCTTCCGCCAGCAGCAGTTCGATTGCCCCTTTGGCCTCTCCCAGCCGGGCAATCGCTGCCGAGCCGGAGGCATCCACCACGAAGATCGTGGTTGATTCCGAGCGTTTCACCAGCCGGCGGATGCGGAAATCATCCCGCCGCACCAGAACACCGTCGCGGTCCGGCGATTCGCGGCGACGCAAGGCCTGCCAGGGGGCGGCAACTTTCAACGTCTCCACAAGATCGAGACGCGCCCCGTTTCGCGGCAATCCGGCCCGCACCCCGGCGCGCCGACCGTTGCGCGGCGACTTGCGCAAGGCCCCGGCACCGCGTCCGCCCATCACGCTGCCGCGCGGCGGCCGACCTTGCGCCAGCGCCGCCATAAGCCCCGGTGGCAGCGCCGCCCGCGTTGCCTCCACCATCAGATCGGTCAGGGCTTGCTGCGTCCGTTCGCTGTCGGCCTGCTGGTCGTCGCCTTCCGGCGGGGTGTCCGCCTGATCGCCCTGCTGTGGCGGTGGTGGCTCGGCCGGCGATTCGGGCGGTGCTGCATCGGCCGGCGGAAGCCGCGTGGCGCGCGGTGCCAGCACCAGCCGGGCGGCCAGCAGCACGTCCATGTCGTCGGTTACCGTTCGCCCATCCAGCGAAGCCGATGCCAGCGCGGCCCTGGCGCCCAGCAGGGGTGCGCGGATCGAGGCGATCCCGAACGCATCGGCAGCCTCGCACAAGGCCTCGGCATGGCCTTGCCCAAGCGCCGCCAGCACCAGCGGCACCGGCGCTTCGGCCTCCAGCTGCATGTCGGGCCGCAGACCTTCGAGATCGATGTGAAACGCCAGCCGATCCAGCAGGGCCGCCGGCGGCCGCTCGTCTGCCGTTCCCTCATCCAGCAGGATCAGGGCAAAGCGCGTTGGTTGCGGAACACCGAAGGCATCCTCGATTTCGCCGCGATCCAACGCCGCAACAAGGCGCGCCGCAACCGCTTCCGGCATTCGCTCGGCCATCGGCACAACCAGCACGCCGCCATCGATCTCGGCCAGCAAGCCGCGATCGGCAACCGGACGGCCGAGGCGCAGGGTGGCAGACAGATCGATGCCGCCCACCAGCCGCTCGTCAGCCACAGCAGATGGCAGGCGCCGAATCGGCACTTCAGCACCCAGTCCGCTTTGAAAATAGGCCAGCCACGCATCCTGCAACGGCCCGGCACCGCCGCGCAGCACGCATCCGCGCAGGGCGGTTCGATCATGGGCAAGCAAGTCTGCTGCCAGCAGCGCGCCTTGCCAGCGATCCGGCGGTGCTTCGGTCACGCGGCGAGAAGCTCTTCCATGGCCCGAGTGATGCGGACGGTGGAACCGGTTTCGTCCAGCACATTGCGCCGCAGCCTGTGGCGGAGCGCCATAGGGGCCACTTCGGCGAGGTGGTGGCGCTGCACGATCTTCTTGCCTTCCAACGCCGCAACCGCTCTGGCGGCGCGCATCAGGGTGAGTTCGCCGCGCAGGCCATCGGCGCCGGTTGCCATGCAGAGCTGCGTTCCCAACTGCAAGATGGAGTCGGGCACTTCCACCTTGGGCAATTTGGCCCGCGCTTTGGCGATGGTTTTCAGGATGTCGGCGTCTGCTGCTGCCCAGGAATCGCTGAAGCCTTCGGAATCGCGGTCATAAGCGTCGCAGCGTTTGACCACTTCGACCCGGCCGGCGAGATCGGTGGGGGTTTTGACTTCCACCGACAGGCCGAAGCGATCGAGAAGCTGCGGGCGCAGTTCGCCTTCTTCCGGGTTGCCGCTGCCGATGAGCAGGAAGCGAGCGGCGTGGCGGACGCTCAGGCCCTCCCGCTCCACCAGATTCTCGCCGGAAGCGGCGACATCGAGCAGCAGATCGACGATGTGATCCTCCAGCAGATTCACCTCGTCTATGTACAGAAAGCCGCGGTTGGCCTTGGCCAGCAGGCCGGGTTCGAAGCGCTTTTCGCCGCTGGCGAGAGCGCGTTCGAGATCAAGGGCGCCGACGACGCGGTCTTCGGTGGCACCGAGCGGCAAGTCTACAAAGGGGACGGGGACGGAGGCGGCCTGGGTGCGGCCTAACCGCGCATCGCAGGGGACGGGGCAGACCACCGGGCCATCGGGGTCGCACTGGTAGCGGCAGCCGGCGACCACTTTTATGGGGGGAAGCAGGGCCGCAAGCGCCCGGACTGCGGTGGATTTGCCGGTGCCGCGGTCTCCGAACACCATGACGCCGCCGATGCGGGCATCGACCGCGGCGATGAGCAGGGCGCGCTTCATCTCGTTCTGGCCGACGATTGCGGAAAAGGGGAATGGGCGACGCACGCCAAAGCGTGTAGCACTCTATCGAGGCGTTTCAATCCCGGTCGCCGCTGCGGGGAAATCCATGCTGATACCCTATCTGGTGGCCGGCGGCGGGGCGCTGGTTCTGGCGGCGGCCGGCGGGCTGACCACCGATATTGGCCCCTGGTATCGGGATCTGAAGAAGCCGCGGTTGCAACCACCGAACTGGCTTTTCGGCCCGGCCTGGACGCTGATTCTGGCGGCGGCGGCGGCGTCTGCAGCGATTGCCTGGGATGCGGCGCCGGATGCTGCGACCAAGAGCCGCGTGATTCTGGTCTTTGTTGTGAATGCCTTGCTGCATTTTCTGTGGAGCCCGCTGTTTTTCC
>JAIMJL010000034.1:0-6421 GCA_020693225.1 Sandarakinorhabdus sp.
CGCAAGGTCTAGGTCGCCGACTCGCTGTGCTGCAACCGGATGCGGATGGAGGCGAGTTGTGCGGCGGCGCAGAAATTGTCGTCGCAATTTTTTGTCGGGTTGGTCGTATTGGGTGGATGTTGCTCGGAAGTGTCTGAGACTCTTGAAGAAGCGCTCTACCACACAGCGATAGAAGGGCGGGTTTACGCCGGGATATTCTCGCGCTTTGGCATGGGTTCGCACAGGCCCGTGCGCACCGCGGGGAGCATCCATAAGGGTCTGTCGAAATCGATCGTGTGAGCTGCAGCCGGTTTGATGGACACGGGGTTATCTGTCGATCATGATGATCGGTGAATTGCGGCGTGGCGTTGAGCTAATCCGTCATCGCGGTGATCTCGACCAGGCGACGCTGCTTGAAAACTGGCTGACGACCATCCTCTCCGAGTTCGCCGATAGCATTCTAGCATCCGATGCCGAAGCCGCCCAAGTCTGGGGTCGTCTACGCGTCCCCGACCTGAACAACGCGCTCGACAAGCAAATCGCCGCCGTTGCGCTCGTGCACGACATGACCGTTGTCACTCGGAATACGAAAGATTTTGAGGGGATGGGGTTGTCCCTGATCAACCCATTTGATGAATTTTAGTGCTCCAAACCTGTCGTCTGGGCGTTTGTTCATGCGATATTGCCGGATGGACCGCGAGCGGAATGGCGGGTTTCTATCGACAGGATCGCGGCGACCTTGGCCGAAACCAATGACCCTCCCCATTCGGAGACCGACGTCGCTGAGGCGGAGTTCGTACGGGATATAGCGCGGCGTTGGTTTTATTGCCAAAACGCCACCGACGCCCTATACCAATCCTTGGTACAAAGGAGGTTGTAGCACCCGATGACAGCTAAAAACACTTCTGTGAGCTTAGGCGACCATATGCTGAATTTCACCCGACAGCAGGTTGCCACCGGCCGCTACAGCTCAACAAGTGATGTTGTCCGCGCAGGGCTGCGACTGCTCGAGGAACATGAGTCCCGGGTGCAGGCACTCCGGGAGGCCCTGATCGCTGGCGAGAATAGTGGCGACTCGACGCCGTTCGATTTCGACTCCTTCATCGTCTCCAAGCGGGCGAAGCATCCCGCCGCGTGACGCGCTACATCCTATCCCCGCTGGCGCGCGCCGATCTCGACAACATCTGGGAACACACTTCGAAGCGCTGGGATGATGATCAGGCCGAGGCGTATTTGCGTATGATACAAGCAGCTATCGAAACCGTGGCCACCAATCCAAAGCTCGGGAAGCGATACGACGAGGTCCGGGCCGAATATCGGCGTCATCGCGCTGGCTCACATCTCATTCTGTATCGCGAGACGTCGGACGCAATCGATATCGTGCGCATACTGCACGAAAAAATGGATATCGGATCTCACCTGCCGGATCTGAACTAAGCGGGTCCCCTTTCGGACACTGGACTCGTCCGTGCGGTGTGCGTCGCGTGAAGCTCTTACTCAAATGGGAGGCCGCCGTAGACCCAGCGATTGCCGCCAATCAACAGTTTCAAAACGAGCTTATATCCGTGGTCAAAACGGCGGTCGAACCAGATTGCGCTGTTGCCCAAGATCGATCGAACCATCTCTGGTGCGGATGGTTGCTGTGATCACCTGGCGATCGCGCAAATATTGCGACCGCTTCAACTGGCCGGCCATGAATGCCTTGAAGCGGCGGGCCGGTGACAGGAAGCCCGCAATCGCCTGAATCATTGGTGATGGGGGATGGAGTGCGACGCCGCCGGGTGTTCCCGTCGCGATCAGATCACCGGCAGAAAGGTCCATAATCCCCGACAGTTCGGCCAGCGTTTCGGCCGGCTTAAAGATCATGTCGCCCGCCTGCGATCGTTGCCGTTCCTCGCCATCGACCGCGAGTACCAGTTCGAGTTCGCGCCAACGCGCCATTTCGGCGGGCGCTGGCAAGACGAGCCACGGGCCAGTGGGTCCAAAGCTGCGGTAACTTTTTGACTTGTGGAACTGCATGTGGCTGATCTGCACATCGCGGGCCGTCACATCATTGACAATAACCAGGCCGCCGATCCAGTCTGCCAGCGAGGCATCGGTAATGGCCTGGGGGCCGTCGAATCCGCGCTTGAGCACGAGGCCGAGTTCGATCTCGTAATCGAGCAGGCGTACGTGTGACGGCCGGATGATATCGGCATCGGCCGGCACGATGCACGACGACGCCTTGGTGAAGATGACGTTGCTGACGATGGCCGCCGGATCGCCGCCGACTTCCTTGACGTGACTGGCATAATTGGTGGCCTGGCAAACGAAGCGGGCATCGCGCGTGACGGGGCTCAGCACCCGGTCGGCCGTGACTGCCTCCCCTTCGGTCAACGCCAAAGCGGCATCCTCCGGTCCGCCATTTTCAAAGAAGGCGCGCGTGGTGACATAGTCGCCGGCAAGACGGCGCAGTCCGGCGGGGCTGTCCACCGCCCATAGTGTGCGGCCGGCGGTTTCGATTCGGGCGACGTTTAACGGCATGGCTTTGTCCTCATTTGATCCAGGGGCGCGAAGGCTCGCTGATCGCGCCGAGCAGACGGCGCAGGCGAGCGACATCGAGTTCCGGGCTGGATCGGATGTTGCGGATGGCGGTGGCGATCAGGCCGGGGGTGATTTTCGGTTTCTCGAAATCGGCCGGAACTGGCGGACCCCATTGATAGAGGCTGCTCGCGGTCAATGGGCTCCACCCGGTCGGCACATCGGCCGATAGCAGGTCACCATCGGCAAAATGTTCCAGCTTGTCGCCATGCGGATCTCGCCAGTAATCGAATATCTGGCTGCCGAGCACATGACGGCCAAGGCCCCAGGCATGGTTCCAGCCCTTGGCCATCAGCCATTCCTGGCCCAGCGCGACATCATCGAGGTCGACGACTTCGAACGCGGCATGGCTGAAACCATTGGCGACATTCTGGGCAACGACGACACAGTGATGATCGGCCGGGTCGGCGCCGCGATCGCAGCGCATAAAGGTGAGCGCCGGGTCCCCGGCCGAAAGATACTGTACGTCCGACGGGATCATCCCGAAAATATCGATGTACCAGCGCGCCGTCGCGAAGAAATTGACGGCGCCGATGGCGCAGTGCCCAAGACGCAGCACGCTGGCAGGCTGGAGTGGTGCCCGGGCAAAATCATTGACGCGTTCCAACCGCTGCGACGTGTTGGCGGGAGTGGGCGCGCGCACCGGATCTTCCGCGATGGTCGCCTGTCCGGTCACCGCCCAGACCTGGAACCCGGCCGGATCGGTGAGGCGCACATGCCGGCCACGGCCGGGCAGATCGAGCGGCTCGATGGCCGAAGCGCCGGGGAGGCGCGCTAGCGCTTCGAGATCGGCCTCGTCACGCACGCGCAGCGCCAAGCCGATGAAGCCGGGCTTCTTCGCGGCCAGTGTAACGTGCGCAGGCCCCGGGCCGCGGGCTGCGCGCATGACCAGCCTGTCCGGTCGGCGCTCGGCGCGCTTTAGGCCGAAGTCGACCAGGAACCGTTCCATCTTGTCGAGGTCGGGCCGGGCGAACATCACGAAGGCAAGGTCTTGCGCCTTGGCCACGGGGCTTTCGGTACGGGCCAGACGAGGGTCGGCGGCGGGATTGTTCATGATCGCGGCTCCGGCTGACAGGGCAAGGGCGCCGCGCAGCCAGCCCAGACGCGGTGCGGCGGCATCGGCAGGCAAGACATCGGCGATGAAGCGATCCGGGCGCACGATGGCGATGCGGCCGTTGCCCACTTGTTCGGCCAATAGCGGGTGATCCGCCGTGACCAGGCGGGCGCCGAGCCTCGCCAACAGCGCAAGATCATCGACATGCAGGCCAGCGGCGGGATCAGTGCCAACGCCGAGCGCTGCCCAGCCAGGACCGGTCAGTTCGTCAAGCAACGTGTCGCCGATCCGCGGTTGCACCAGCATATGGCCGGCAGCGCGCGCCGAGGAACAGACGGCGCCATCGGCGAGGCGCGGGCGTGGCAGCATCCCGCCACGATCGACATGATCCTTCTGGCCCGGCACCAGCGCCATCGCTGCCATCGACATGTCGCGCATATTGGCGCGCCAGCGGGCAGTCGGCATGATGATGCGGCCCAATTTGAGCGCGAGATCGGTCATCGCCTTCACATGCGGGCGGCGTTCGGTCTCGTAACTGTCGAGCAGGGCATCGCCGGCGACGCCCCGGCGGACCAGATCTAGCTTCCACGCCAGGTTCTGGGCATCGCGCAGGCCGCCGTTGAGGCCCTGGCCGGCAAATGGCGGATTCACATGCGCAGCATCGCCGGCGAGCAACACGCGCCGCTCGCGGAAGCGATCAGCATAGCGGGCGTGAAATGTATAGACGGTGGCGCGCTCGATGATCGAGCGATCGACCGGCGCATAGCCGGCGATCAGGCGGCGCACCGTCTCCTCGCGCTCGAGATCGGTGCTGGTTTCGCCCGGCAACTGCAGAAACTCCCAGCGCCGCCGGCCGCGCGACACCGGCAGGGTCAGCGCCGGGCGGGCCGGATCACAAAAGAACTGCATTTCGCGCACGCCGTACCCTTCATCGATGCAGTCGACGACCAGCCATTTTTCGGCGAAGGTGTCGCCGCCAAAGCCGATGCCGGCGGCATCGCGGACAAAACTCTGCCCGCCATCGCAGCCGATGACAAAATCGGCTTCGACGCGGTGCGGTATGCCGTCTGTCGTCGTATAGGCAATTTGCACGCCGCCGCCATCCTGCGACAGGCCGGTAACGGCGGCACCCATCTTCACCTCGACATGGCCGAAGCGCGCCACCCCGGCGCGCAGCACCGCCTCCATTTCCGGTTGGTAGAAGGTGCCGGTCTGGCTGTGGCCATAGGGTCGATCGGGCCGCGCCATGCGCATCAGCTCGCGGCCATTGCCGTTGAAATAAACCACCGGCACATCGCGTTCCAATGTGGGCTCGAGTTGATCGAGCAGGCCGATCTTCTGGAACAGGCGCAGGCTTTCCGAGTCATAGGCAATGGCGCGCGGCACGGTATAGGGCTCGGTGCGGCGCTCCAGCACCAGCACGCGCCCCCCCGAACCGCCAAGCAGGTTGGCGAGCATCAACCCGACCGGGCCGGCACCGACGATGATGGCAAAGGGACGGCTCATGCGCTCAGCCTTCGAGCTGGTCGAAGCGGACGGCGCTGCCGTCGAGCGGAACCGTGATCAGCATCCCGTCACGGCCGATGGTGACACCCTCGGGACGCTCGGCGCTGACCCCGCGCAGCCATGGCGTTTTCAGAAAGCCGAACACCAGCGGCGGTGCAATATGCGTGTAGACGAGCTCTCGCACCCCGGCCTGGTTGGCAAGCCTTGCCGCTTCGACCGGGTTGATGTGGTAGCGACTGGTGTCCTTCAGTACGCTAGCCAGCGTGGTCTGGCCGATGGCACCAGCTTCGCGGGCCATGATGTTCTGCAGATGGTGCACCTGTGCTTCGCTGACGAGCACGTCCGCGCCTTTGGCAGCACGGGCGAGTCCGGCATTGAACACGGTGTCACCCGTGATGACGACGGAACGACCCTTGTAGTCGAAGCGATAGGAAAAGGCCGGGGAAACCGGACGGTGATCGGTTTCGATCGCCGTTACAACGACCCCGCCGGCGCTGTAGACGATTTGCGTGCGGCCTGACGGGATATCGCCCGGCTGCACAAAGTCGGCCGGATGCGCGATCATCACGCCCGCAGCCAGCGGCAACAGGCCTTTGCCGTGGTTGTGGTGGGCGTGACGATATTGTCGGTCGAAGCTGTAGGCGGCGTTGAAGCCGGCCACCACTTCTGCCAGCCCTGCAGGGCCATACACATCCAGTGGGCGGGTGCGCCCTTGCGCCCAGCCCTGCATGTTCAGTTCGCCCAGTTCACCGATATGGTCGCTGTGGAAATGGGTGATGAATACCGCCGTCACCTTTGGTGTCGGCACGCGCCACAGCGCGAGATTCTCGGATGCTTCCGGCCCGATGTCGACGATGAACAATTGTCCGCCAGCGATCACCAGCGTGCAGGCCTTGGCGGATTGGCGCAACGGCAGCGGGCTGGAGGTGCCGCAAAGCAGCACGCGCAGCGCATCGTCAGTGGTGGGCAACTGGCTTTCGCGCGCCAGTTGCTGGCGCGCACCGGCAGCGAAAACCCGGTCCTGGACTGCGGGCATGAACTGGAATGCAAGCGCCGCGGTCAGAGCCAACGCACCGACGACCACAGCCAGCCATCCTGCAACGCGCTTCATTGCTGTCACCCTCATTGTTCTGAACGATCGGTCAATATATTGCTTGTTCTGACCACATGGTCAAGAGTCTTGACAAGGTTGGTCCGCCAAGCCACGTGATGGCCATGAGCAAGATCAAGTCGGCGCGGCCCGGCAGCGACGAAGGTCAACGGCGTATCTTGCTGGCGGCGCGAACGGCATTCGCAACGCAT
>JAIMJL010000034.1:6502-25692 GCA_020693225.1 Sandarakinorhabdus sp.
AAGGACACGCTGTGGCGGGCGGTGATGGCCGACATGTTCGAGGCGGTGGAAGCGCGCTTTGCAGCCGTTGGCGTGAAATTTGCCGACGAACCGCCGTCAAAGCTGGCGCGGGCCCTGGTGCGCGAGTTCGTGGCCTTTTGCGCGTCCTGTCCGCAACTGCATCGCATCATGACGTTTGAAGGGTGCAGCGATTCCGAACGGCTATCCTGGCTCGTGGACAATTACAGCCGCCGCCTATTCGATTCAGTCGGGCTTATGGCCTCGGTCGCCAGTCCTTTGATCGCCGATCCGATCCGGCTCTATTATGCCGTCATCGGCCTGTCGGCCTCTGCCTTCACGCTGGCGCCAGAGTATCGCCGCCTGTGTGGTCGCGATCCGTTCGCCCCGGACGAGGTGGCGGCGACAGCCGATCTGGTTGAACAGTTGGTGTTTGGACGGGAAATCGACGCCGCGCCAAATCGGGTTTGACTACGGACACTGCGGAGGGCCCCCACAATTGCGCTCACGGCCGCGGTGGCGTCGCAGCCGAACAAAGTGCTACGATGCAAATGTTAAGCGGCAGGAATGGCTAATGCGCGAGACCGTTTGGACGTTCTGTGGTTTGCTGTTGCTTGCCAGCTGCGCTGGCTCCCGCGGGGTTGCGGACAATACAGCCCCTGCTCCCGTCGCAGTCAACATCATCGCCTTCAACGATTTTCATGGGGCTCTGGAACCGCCGCGACAGGTGATCGAGGCGCCGGGGCCTGACGGCACCTTGGCCGTTCCGGCGGGCGGAGTCGCCTATATCGCGTCTGCGGTCGAGGCACTTCGGTCGGCCAACCCCAACCACGTTGTGGTGTCCGCGGGCGATCTGTTCGGCGCGACCCCCATGGTCTCGGCACTGTTTCTCGACGAGCCCACCATCGAAGTCATGAACCTCATCGGGCTCGATTTCTCCGCCGTCGGCAACCACGAGTTCGATCGGGGTCGCGCCGAGCTGTTGCGCCTCGTGCACGGAGGGTGTGAGCAACACACCCCGCGTTCACCCTGCCAGCTCAATGGCAGCGTCGAAGGCGCGCGGTTCCAGTTCCTGGCGGCAAATGTGCTGGCATAGGACGGGAAGACGCTATTTCCGCCCTATGCCATCCGCACTTTCGGCAGCGGCGCGGACAGGGTGCGGATTGCCTTCATAGGCCTGACGCTGGAGGGCACGGGCGCCAGCATCAATCCAGCGGGCGTGGCGGGCTTGCGCTTTCTGGACGAGGCAGAGACGGTGAACGCGCTCGTCCCCGAGATCAGGCGGCAAGGCATCGAAGCCATCGTCGTCGTCGTGCACCAGGGAGCCCTGACGACCGTTGGCTTCAACGACAAGAGCTGTGCTGGGTTCTCGGGTCCGCTGCTGGAGGTGCTGGAGCGGCTCGACCCGGCGGTCGATCTCATCATTTCGGGCCACACCCACCGCGCCTATGTTTGCGAGATCGAGCGTAACGATCTCGCGCGGCCGCTGCTGCTGACAAGCGCGGGGGACTTCGGCACGCTGCTTACGGATATCAGGCTGACGATCGATCCGCGCAGCGGCGTCGTGATCGCGGCTCAAGCCGACAACAGGATCGTGCAGGGCGAAGCTCATCAAGGAGCGCCGATGACCGACGCCTGGCCGATATTCCAGCTGCATCCCAAAGTGGCAGCGCATGTCGCAAGCCATGTGGACGCGGTGGCGCCGCTGACATCGCGCATTGTCGGCCGCCTGTCGGCACCGGCAACAATGGCGCGAACGCCAGCCGGCGAAAGCGCGCTCGGCGCGCTGCTGGCCGATGCCCAACTCACGGCGACGCAGGCGCCGGGCGAGGGCGGCGCCGAGATCGCCTTCGTCAACACGGGCGGTATTCGCGCCGACCTCGTGCCTGGAGCTGGTGGTGCCATCACCTACGGCCAGCTCTTTGCGGCACAGCCATTCAGCGAGCATGTGGTGGTGATGAGCCTCAACGGGCGGCAGATTCGTGCCATTCTGGAGCAGCAGTTCGCCAACCTGCCGCGACGGCGCATGCTGCAAGTCTCGGGCAGCCTGCACTACGCCTATGATCTCTCCAAGCCGGCCGGCTAGCGCATACTGGACGTGACCGTCAACGGCAAACGCATGGCGGAAGATGCCAGCTATAGCGTGGCGGCGAACGCCTTCCTCGCAAGCGGTGGCGGTGGCTATCAGCCATTCATCGAAGGAACCGACCGCGTGGATGGCCCCGAGGACTTGGAGATGCTGGAAGCCTGGTTCGCGCGGTCAGCCATGGTCGAGCCTCCGATACCGGACCGCGCCCGGGACATGACGCCGCGCTGATGGCGGACGCATGCCCGCGCGGCTGCATATTCGACCCGGCGTTCGAAGGAGATGGCGGCGCATTCCGCCCGGTCAGTTTTCGACGACTTTGCGGCCGGTGCACGAACCGCTTCGCGGATTGGTGGTGGCGGTGAGGTGTCCCCCGTCAGCACCAATGGCACAGATTTGCGGTTGTGATTTAAGGTGGGTTGGGGCTTCGTCGCAGTGACGAAGGAACGTAGATGAAGACCCAACCAGTCGAGCGTCGCGATGGCGTTCAAGGAATTCGACGAGGCCGGGCGAATGTTGCCCTCGGCATATTATGATCGTGTCGTCGATGTGGTCGAGGAACTGGTGCGCTTCACCATTCTGATGCGCCCGCATGCTGCGCAGCTTGTCGACCGCTATTCCGAACGCAAGGACAAGGGCATCGTGACCCAGGCGGACAGCCATATTGCAGCCGCCCTCGGCCGCGGGACCTGACCGGGGCCTAGGCACGAACGGGCGGTTACTCGGTCACGTCGCTATCGTCGACGCAATATGCGCCTGAAGTATCGGGACGAGATCGCGTGCCACGCGCGATGACCCGATCAATGTCGCCGAGCCGGCGCCGCACCAGTCACCGTAACCGGTAAGCCACAATCCCGGCGCCTTGACGGACTGCTGGCCTTCGACGGCGACGCGACCATCGGCTTCGATCACGCCCAGCCCTGCCAGGTGCCCAAGCGATGGACGAAATCCGGTGCACCAGATAATTGCATCGACGGATGTCTCGCGGCCTTCCGGCCAAACGACCCCACCCGCCGTCATGCGTTCGAAGGGCCTCACGGACTGCAGAACGCCCCGTTCTCGCGCCTCGATGACAGGCGGCAGCATCACGATATCACCGATGCCACCGACGGGCGCATCGGCCGATCCGCCGCGCAGCCGCGCTGTCGCCCGTTCGAACAAGACCCGGCCGTCGACATCGTCGGGCAGGAACAACGGCTCGGTCACCGTCACCCAGGTCGTTGCGGCGACCTTCGATACCTCTGCGAGGATCTGCGCGCCGGAATTGCCGCCACCGACGACCAGGACGTTCTGGCCGACGAACGCATCGGGCCTTACATAATGGGCCGAATGGAGCTGTTGTCCGCGAAACAGGTCACGCCCCGGATATTCCGGAATGAAGGGTGTCGACCATGTCCCGGTCGCACTCACCACCGCCCGAGACCGAAATTCGGACTCATCGGATTCAGCGCGCAGCAGGTCGCCGTCGTGCACGACATTCCTGACCAGTACCGGCCTGCGGACCGGCAAATCATAGCGGGCCTCATAGCGGGTCAGATAATCGATCACATCGTCACGCGACGGATATCCCGGCTCGGCTCGTGCCGGCATCGGCCACCCCGGCATCGAGCTGTACCCCGCCGGCGAGAACAGCCGCAGCGAGTCCCATGCGTGGCGCCAGGCCCCGCCCGCGGCAGCCTCGGCGTCAAGGATCACAAAATCGAGGCCGGCGCGGCGCAGATAATATCCGGTCGCCAAACCGGCCTGGCCTCCGCCAATGACAATCACATCGTGGGTTTCAGCCATGTAAGCACCTTTCATCGCCACGGGAATGACCGTCTGTTTGCTCGGAGCGGTAGGACGACGGTACTGCCCTCTTCAGCTAGAAAGCCAGCCTGCTTGAATGGGCCACTGCTCTATCCCGGTCCTCTTGCGGACAGCGTTTGACGCCCATTCAATGCGCATCGGCGATGGCGCGTAAGCAGCGCGTGGGATCGTCCACCGTTTCCTCGCGAAAACCTAGCTCCCAAGTAGCCGACGGCCTGTCCGTCGTCAGCCACTGGTCCATGTGCTTGCCGTTGCGCCAACCGGCAGCGCGTGCCGTGTGAACCGTTCGGGCGGCCTCGGCAAAGGTTGTCCCCGCGACCTCGGCAGCTTTGCGCTCTTCAAGCGGATCGAGGCCCTGGATTAGCGTCAGCCGCAGTTTCATGGCGGCTTCGCGCGCCTGTGAGAGCGAATAGTTCCGTTCGGGGCCGATCGCCATGTCGCGGCGCCGGCCACCGATCATGTATCACAGCTGCCAATACCGCCGCTGCTTCGAACCGACGAACAGATACAGACCATCGCCGTCGGCATAGCGGCCGGGCTGATCGAGCTTTGCGAGGGTCTTTGATGAGAGCTTACCCACACCCCGGATCCTTTACCACAAACTCACCCACACACGGGGCAGAATTGCAGGATACAGGAGTGCACGATCCGGAACAAGGTTTCCGAAGGTTTATCGAAGTTTTTCAGTGGCTTGTGTCCCCATTGGAACCGGATGGAACCGGTTGGAAAAGGGGTGGTTGGCGGAGTCGGAGGGATTCGAACCCTCGGTACCGGTTACCCAGTACGGCAGTTTAGCAAACTGCTGGTTTCAGCCACTCACCCACGACTCCGAGTGCAGCACGATGGGCGGCTATAGCCAGCGCAGGGGTCGCCTGCAACCATCCCGGTTCAGCGGCCGATGCCGCTGTGCTGCAGGCCGTGCCGCGCCATTTCCTCCGGCCGGTAGACATTGCGAAGATCCACCACGACCGGGGCCTTGAGCAGTCGTTTCACCCGCCCCAGATCCAGCGCGCGAAAGGCATCCCATTCGGTCACCAGAACCATCGCATCGGCGCCCTCGATTGCCGCATAGGCATCCTTGGCATAGTCCACATCCGTCAGAACCAGTTTCGCCTGTTCCATCCCTTCCGGATCATGCGCGCGGATGCTGGCTCCGGCATCCTGCAAGGCCTGGATGATGGCAATTGCCGGACTGTCGCGCATGTCATCGGTGTTGGGCTTGAAGGTGAGGCCCAGCACCGCAATCGTCTTGCCGCGAACCGAGCCACCGGCCGCGGCAATCACCCGCCGACCCATCGCACGCTTGCGAATGTCGTTCACATTGGCGACCGTTTCCACGATGCGCACCGGCGAATCATGATCCTGCGCGGTCTTGATCAGCGCCAGCGTGTCCTTCGGGAAACAGCTGCCGCCATAGCCCGGGCCGGCGTTCAGGAACTTGCCGCCGATGCGGTTGTCCAGCCCGATTCCGCGGGCCACATCCTGCACATTGGCCCCCACCTTTTCGCACAGATCAGCGATCTCGTTGATGAAGGTGATCTTGGTGGCAAGGAAGGCGTTGGCGGCATATTTGGTCAGCTCGGCCGTGCGCCGCGACGTGACCATGATCGGCGCGCGGTTGAGATAAAGCGGCCGATACAGCTCTTCCAGCACCGCCTGGGCGCGGGCATCCTCCACGCCGATGATGATCCTGTCGGGGCGCTTGAAATCGGCGATTGCCGCGCCTTCGCGCAGGAATTCGGGATTGGAGGCAACCGCGAAATCGGCCCCTGGATTGGCTTCGCGCATCAGGCGTTCGACATCGTCGCCGGTGCCAACCGGGACGGTGGATTTCGTGACGATGACGGCAAATCCGGCCAGCGCACGAGCCACTTCCTGTGCGGCCGCATGCACATAGGACAGGTCGGCGTGCCCGTCGCCACGGCGGGATGGCGTGCCCACGGCAATGAAAACCGCCTCCGCCCCCGCTACCGCCGCCGCGAGGTCGGTCGTGAAAGACAGCCGACCCGCTTTCACATTGGCTGCCACCAGATCATCGAGCCCCGGCTCGTAAATGGGCATCACATTGGCCAGCAGCCGCTCGATCTTGCCGGCATCCTTGTCGACACAGACGACCTCATGGCCAAAATCGGCAAAGCAGGCCCCGGATACCAGGCCGACATAGCCCGATCCGATCATGGCAACACGCATTGGCTCTGTCTCCCGATAGCCTAGAGAGTCGTGGCGCCGGGAGGAGCCACGGGCGCGGCGACAGCAGGCGCATTCAACGGTGGCGGCGGCAATGCCTGCTGGGTCGCAGTCGCGCCTACCGCCGGCACCGGGTCGGCAGGCGGCACCGCAAGCAGTTGTGTTTCCAGGCTGTCAAGCGCCTGCTCGGCAGCCATCAGTCGCCGGGCATCGGCCAGCCACAGATCGCGCGTGCGCGATGGCGGCAGCAGGTCAAATGTCGCAATCGCCAGGCCAAGATCGCCGGACGCCAGCGCAGACTCGGCTTTCTGCCGCGTCTGCGGATCCGATGCGAGCGCATCTTCGCTGCGCACTTTCACCACGCCCGAAAGGCGCGCGACCAGCCGATCCCACCAGCCGGTCTCCGCTGGCGGCGATACCGCAGGCTCTACGGCATCCGGCTCACGCAGCCGGGCCAGCAACGAATCCCGCGAATGCGGTGCCGAAGACCATGCTGCCAGCGCGTCGGTTGCGGCCGGATCGCGGCCGGAAAAACTCTGCGTCAAAACCCGCTCATAGGCGCCAAGCGGCTGCCCCACTGCCACAAAACGCCGCGCCGCAGACAGCAGGAACAGCTCCTTTATCTGGTTCTGGCCGGCGATGCTGTTGCCGGCGGTCGCTGCCAGCAGATCGATCCGCGCGCCAACGCCGAGATCGGCTTCCGCCAACCGCGCGACTTCCTTCTCCAGAGTGGAAAGGCGCGCGCCGAGGCCATCCGGCACAGTGCCAGCCAGCGGGGCCGGCAGCATTTGCGCTTTGGCCGGTTGTGCTTCCGTCGGTTGTGCTTCCAGCGTGGCCACGCGCCCCTCGAGCGCCTTCAGCCGGGCCTCGTCGGCCGTGTTGATGGCGGCCACCGGGTCCTGCAATTGCCCGGGCAACCGGCTGCGGACACTGGCTTCAAACCAGGGATTGGCAATCATCCCCAGCGAGAAGGCCACTGCGCCGGTGGTCAGCACCCATGGAAGCAGCGACCGCTTCGCCGGCGGCGGGGCCCTGCCCTGTGTCCGCTCGCTGGCTGCAATCGAGCGGGCAGCAAGGCGATCCAGCGGATCGTCGGTAAAGTCGGGAGTGCGTTCAGCCATCGGCGTCGCTTTGCCACAGCGCACGCGCTGCCGCCAGTAGCGCCGTCGTGTTTGGCTGACCTGCTACTGCCACTGCCTGCCAGCCTTCGCCGGCAGCCGACGCGATTGCCGGGCTGAGACAGGCAATGCGAAGCGAAGCGCGATCCAAGCCCGCCGAGGTCAAAAGAGAGACAAAGCGCGCGGCCGTGCGGCCGGAATAGAGCAGGGTGGCGAATACCGCACCTTCGGCCAGTTCCCGCCGCGCCGGGAATGGCAGGGCATCGGCCAGAACGGCGCGATAAACGCAAACCTGCCGCAGTTCGAGACCGGGCGGCAAGGTCAGCGCCGTTACATCTTTGCCGCACAGGTGCAGCAGCCGCCTGGCACCGGATTTTGCCGCGATGGCAACGCTTTGGGATGCATCGCCGGTGCCGGTTGCGATTACCGAAAATCCCGCCGCGGCCGCCGCCCGCGCCGTGGCGGCGCCCACCGCATAGGCCGGCAAAGCGGCCAGCTCGTCCGGCAGCTCCGCGGCATGGCGCGGGGCTTGCGGGCTGGTAAACAGCAGAGCATCGCAATCGTTATACGTAGCTTTGAATGCCACCGCTTCAATGCGGACCAGCGGCACGATCAGCGAAGCAAATCCGGCCTTTCGGGCAGCCTCTGCCGTTGCGATGCAGTCCTCCGCTGGCCGCGTCAGCAGCAACAGCGGCTTCATCCCAGGATAGCCCTGAGCCTGGGCGATGCTTGCGCAATCAGCTCTGCCGCCAGCGCCCGCCCGAGGTCTGCCGGGGTTTCGCCGGTCTGCACGCGGTGGCCGAAGACCCGCTCGCTGCCATCCGGCATCAGCAGTTCGGCGCGAATCGTCAAAACCGGAGCGTAGCAGGCGTGAGCGGCAACGGCCGTATGGCAACTGCCGCCCAGGCCTTCCAGCAGCCCGCGTTCCGCTTCCACCGCAGCACGGGTTGGCGCGTGGTCCAGCGGTTGCAGCAAAGCGATCGTGGCGGCGTCGTCTGTTCGCGCGGTGATGCCCACGGCACCCTGCGCGCTGGCCGGCAGCCAGTCTGCAATGTCGAGCGGAATGCCGGCTTCGATGCCCAGCCGGTTCAGACCCGCGCTGGCGAGAAAGGTAGCCGCCACCTCCCCTTCCGCCACCTTGCGCAGCCGCGTGCCGACATTGCCGCGCAGCGGGACGATGGCAAGATCGGGCCGGCGCGCCAGCAACTGTGCGGCGCGGCGCGGGCTGGAGGTGCCAACGGTTGCGCCCTGCGGAATGGCCGCGATGGAGGGAGCGCCCACCAGCCGGTCGGCTGGATCGGCGCGCGGCAGGAAGGCAACCAGCGCTACGCCTTCTGCCAGCGTGGTTTCCACATCCTTCATCGAATGCACCCCGATATCGATGCGGCCGTCCAGCAGCGCCTGATCCAGCTCGCGCGTCCAAAGCGCCTTGCCGCCAATTTCCGCCAGCGGCCGGTTCTGCACCCGATCCCCTTCGGTGGAGATGACCAGTGTTTCCAGTGCATCGGGGTGGAATGAATGCGCCGCAGCCAGCGCGGCGCGCGCCAGAACGGCCTGTGCTAGGGCCAGGGGGGAACCGCGGGTTCCAATGCGCAAGGCAAGCTTCATCCGATCAGGCTCCGCAAACTGACATCACCAACACCCCATGCCGCTTGCCGGCCGATGCGCCAACCCCTCACTGATCCCGCTTGCCGCCGGGCCACTATTTCTCAATCATAAGGCTTGCAATTTCCGTCACGCTATTGCAATGCGCGCATGCTTCGGACTTTGCCACCTTGGGTGGCCAGAGAAAGAGCTTGCTGCGCGCTGTTTGCCCAAGAGTGTGTGGGTGAAAAAAAGGCGCTGCAAACTTTTTTGGGCAATCATGCCATCTATGGAGGTTATTCGATGAACAAGATGTTGACGCTCGCCGCTGTTGCGAGCCTCGCCCTGGTTGCTGCTTGCGGCGAAAAGAAGGCCGCCGACGTGGCCGCCGACGCCACCGCCGACGCCGCTGCCAGCACGGAAGCTGCTGCTGATTCGATGGCTTCGGCTGCTGCCGACACCGCCGTTGCTGCCGACGCCATGGCAACCGACGCCGCTGCCACCGCGACGGGTGCCGTTGCCGGTGCTGCGACCGACGCCGCTGCTGCCACGACCGCCGTTGCCGCCGACGCGACTGCTGCTGCTGCGGATTCGACCGCTGCTGCTGCCGACGCGCTGAAGGCGAAGGCCGACGAGATGGCCAAGTAAGGCCAGCTTCGTTCGAACGGATTTGGGCCGCGGTGGCAACGCCGCGGCCCTTTTCTTTGTCCGCTATCCGGTTTGTCCAAGTGCCGCCTGCGGCTCAGATCTCCACCTGACTGCCCAGTTCCACCACCCGGTTGGTCGGCAGCTTGAAGAATTCCATCGCGCTTTCCGCGTTGCGCAGCATCCAGGCAAACAGCTTTTCCCGCCAGATCGCCATTCCCGGCCGCTCGGATGGCAGGAGGGTCTGCCGGGCGAGGAAGAAGCTGGTATCCATCATCTTGATCTGCGGGCCGCAGTTTTCCACCAGCTTCAGCGCCGCCGGCACATCCGCCTGCTGCATGAAGCCATAGCGCAGCACCATGCGATAGAAATTCTCCGACAAGTCCATCACCTCGATGCGGTCCTCCAGATCGACGAATGGCACCTCGTCGATAATGACCGTCAGCACGATGATGCGATCGTGCAGCACCTTGTTGTGCTTCAGATTGTGCAGCAACGCGTGCGGAACGCCCTGTGGCGACGAAGTCATGAACACGGCGGTGCCGGCCACGCGGGTGGCCGCGCGCGAGGCGGACTTGATGAACACCTCCATCGGCATCGCGCTTTCCTTCAGGCGCTCCTGCATCAGCAGACGGCCCTTGGCCCAGGTGGTGAGGAAGGTGAAGGCGATGAGGCCGATCAACAGCGGGAACCAGCCACCATCGGGAATCTTCGTGAGGTTGGCAGCAAAATAGGCCCCGTCCACAATCAGGAAGGTGCCGATCACCAGCCCGGAAAGCCAGCGGTTCCACTTCCACACCGAAACGATCAGGATGCCCATCATGCAGGTGGAAATGAACATCGTGCCGGTCACCGAAATGCCATAGGCGGCCGCCAGGTTGGACGAGGTTTCAAAGCCGAGCACCAGCATGATCACCAGCACCAGAAGACCCCAGTTGACCACCGGAATATAGATCTGACCCGATGCGCTGGCCGAGGTGTGCAGGATGCGCAGCCGTGGCAGGAAGCCGAGCTGGACGGCCTGCCGGGTAATCGAGAAGGCGCCGGAAATCACCGCCTGGCTGGCAATCACGGTTGCCATTGTGGCGAGAATCACCAGCGGCAGGCGGAACTCTTCCGGCGCCATCAGGAAGAAGGGATTGTGGATCGCCTCGGAATCCGAAATCAGCAGCGATCCCTGGCCCAGATAATTGAGCATCAGCGCCGGCATGACGATCCACAGCCAGGAGAATTTGATCGGCCGGCGGCCGAAATGGCCCATGTCGGCATAGAGCGCCTCGGCCCCGGTGACCGCGAGCACCACCGACGACAGCGCCAGAAAGGCCAGCAAGCCATCGGTGCGGAAGAAATTGATCGCGTGATGCGGCGAAAGCGCCATCATGATCCCGGGGTTGTCCGCGATGTTCAACACCCCGAGCGTGGCCAGCGTGAGGAAATAGACGAGGGTTACGGGTCCGAAGAAGGCACCAACCTTGGCGGTTCCGAACGCCTGGATCAGGAACAGCGCGACGATGATGCCGATCGCCACCGGCAGCACCAGCGGCTGCAGCCCGGGGTTCACCACCGTCATCCCCTCCACCGCCGACAGCACGGAAATGGCGGGCGTGATAATGCTTTCGCCAAAAAACAGCGCGGTTGCCATGATGCCGAGCACAATGATCCAGCGCGCCCAGACCTTGCCATGGCTGTGCCGCATCAACAGCGCCTGCAAGGCGATTGCACCGCCTTCGCCGCGATTGTCGGCGCGCAGGATGATGCTGACATATTTCACCGTCACGATCAGCATCATCGTCCAGAACACCAGGCTGACGATGCCGAAGATGTGAAACGAATCCACCGGCAGGGGGTGCGGGCCGATGAAGGTTTCCCGCAACGCATAAAGGGGGCTGGTGCCGATGTCGCCGAACACCACGCCGAGCGCCCCCAGCATCAGCTTGCCAAGGCTGTCCTTGCCATGCTGCCCGCGCACCGCCTCTGCCGAAGCGGCGCTCATGAAAACAGCTTGCGCGGCGCGCTCATGTCAGACTTCACGGCTTCACCGCTCGGCAACGGCCCCTGTCGGGGTCTGGGATGCGGCGCGCTAGCAGCATTTGTGCATTGCGGCAACGCCTGCCTGACCCTCAGGCAAAGCTGTAGGTGCCGCCCTTTTCCAGCGCCCGCTGATAGGGCGCGCGCGCCTGAAAGCGTTTCACCCACGCATCCATCGCCGGATAGCTGCCGCGCACACCGAACACGCCGGCAATCTCGCCAATGAAGCTCATCTGGATATCGGCCCCGGTCAGGCTGTTGCCAATCAGCCAGTCGCGGCCAACCATCTCGCTCTCCACAAAACCCAGATGGTTGGCCATCTCGCTGGCGATGCGCGGCTGCAAGGGCGCCGCCGCTTCGCCCAGCCGGCTGGTGTACAGCTGCAACATCAGCGGCAGCATCGCCGACCCTTCGGCATAGTGCAGCCACATCTGATAGCGTTCATAGTCGGCGCTGCCGTCCTCCGGCACCAGTCGGCCGCCGCCATGGTTGCGCAGGATCGAATCGATGATCGCGCCGGATTCGATCAAGGTCAGCCCGTCCATCTCCACCACCGGGGACTTGCCCAGCCGATGCACCTTGAGCAACTCCGGCGGTGCCAGATTGGTGGTCGCATCGCGCTGATATTTCACGATTTCATAAGGGAGGCCCAGCTCCTCCAGCAGCCAGAGAATGCGCTGCGAACGGCTGTTGTTCAAATGGTGCACGGTGATCATGGCTGCTCTCCCTGTTGGCCGCGCCCCTCTGGCCCCATCCCGGCCTGCATGGCAATCATCATTTCTGCCGCCCCGATCTGCTCGGCCAGCAGCGGCTTGTAGGGCGCGTCTGCCGGCGTGCGCGCATCCAGCGCCTGCCACTCTTTCAGCGCCAGCTCCGGCTTGCCCGATTGCAGCCAGGTCAGCCCGAGGAAATAGGCCGGGGCCGGATGATCCGGAGCCAGCCGGCTGGCCCGATCAAAGGCCAGCCGCGCCGCCGGCACCACCTCGCCATCGGCATGCGCCACCAGCGCCACCCCGGTTTGCACCCAGAGATCGACATTGCCCGGAATGGCCTCGCGCGCATGGCCCAGTGCCACCACGGCGGTTTCCGCGCGCCCGGCGCGAATGAGCGCATCCGAAAGGGTAAGCCAGGCGCGGACATCACCAAAATTGTTCATCAACGAGGACGACGCCTTTTCCGCCTCGGGCGTAAAGCGGCTGTCATAGGCGGCGCGCGGGGCCGGGCTCGCCGGTTGCCCGGGCGATCCGGTGACGGCATAGCCCGCAACCGCTGCGCCGATCGCCACCGCGACCACTGCAAAGGCTGCAAACGACGGACGGCTCATCGCCGGAACATCCGCACCGCCACCCATCCGCCCGCGCCCAACAGGAGCAGCGGCGCGGCCCACAGCAGCGCCGTCTGCGGCCCGGGAGGCGGCGTGAAGGTAACCCAGTCGCCATAGCGTTCGATGAACCAGGCGCGCACGTCATCCGGATCCTCGCCCGCGGCAATCCGCTCGCGCACCCGCTTGCGCATCGCCTCCGCCTGCGGCGCCTGGCTGTCGGCGATCGACTGGTTCTGGCATTGCAGGCAGCGCAGATCGTGCATCAGCGCGCGCGCCTCGGCCTCCAGCCGCGCATCCGCCAGCGGCGCCTCCAATCCTTGCGCTTCCTGAGCGGCGGTCGCGCCGAGCGGTGCCAGCGCCAGCAGCAGGGCGATGCGCAGCTTCACTGCGCCCGCTCCAGTTCCCGCAGCAGCACCGCCACATCCGCCGCCTTGATATCCCCCAGATGCTGATAGCGGATGATCCCCCGGCCATCGATCACGAAGGTTTCCGGCACCCCGGATGAGCCAAAGGCAAGCATGAGCTGGCCGCCGCGATCGAGGCCGATGCGAGCAAAGGGATTGCCATGCCGTTGCAGGAAGGCACGGGTTTCCTCCGGCGCATCGCGCACCGCAATGCCATGCAGGGTGGCACCCCGGGCGGCCAGGGCTTCCAGATGCGGCGCTTCCACCTGGCACGGCAGGCACCAACTGGCAAAGATGTTGAGCAGCACCGGCTTGCCCGTGGCGAGATCCTTGCTGGAAAGTCCAGCCTCCGCATCCAGCCCGGGAAGCGCAAATTCCGGCACCGGCTTGCCCACCATCCGGCTGTGCACCGCCGCCTGCTGCGGCCGCCCGAGATTGACCAGCAGCAGCCCTGCCAGCCCCAGGAACAGCAGCAGCGGCAGCAGCAGCAGCGCGCGGCGGTTCATTCGGCCGCTTGCGGCGCAAATGCGCCCTGCCATCCGCTGCGGCGGCGCGGCAGCCGCACCCGCGCACGGCCGGCCAGCGCCACCGCGCCGCCCAGCGCCATCAGAAAGGCACCGGCCCAGATCAGCCGCACCAGCGGCTTGAACCACAGGTGGATCTGCCACTTGCCGAACCCGTCCGGCCGCCCCAGAACGGCATAGACATCACCCTGCCAAAGCGCTGCAATTCCGGCCTCCGTGGTCTCCATGGCCGGCCGGGTGAAGGTGCGCGATTGGGGCTTGAGCGTCGCGACTTCGGCCCCCTGCCGGGAGATGCGCAGCTCGGCCTGCAGTGCCGTCCAGTTCGGCCCGGCAACCGGGCTCACATCCAGAAGTTCCGCCTGCCACGCGCCCATTTGCACGGCATCACCCACCCGCATCGCAACCAGCGCCTCGCGTTGCAAAGCGCCCGACGCCGTGGCGCCAAGGATCGAAACCGCCACCCCGAAATGCGCCAGCGCCATGCCCACCGCCGCATAGGTCAGCCGCTGCTGCAACAGGATCTGCACCGACGCGACACCCAGCCAGAAGGCGGCGGCAAAGCCCAACAGCGCGATGGTGGAGCGCACATCGAACAGGGCCAGCGCCGCAACGGTTGCAGCCGCGGCCGCAACGCCGGCCGGCAGCAACCGCGCAGGCAGGTGCGCGGTACCGCTGCGCTTCCACGAAAGCCACGGCCCGATCGCCATCAAAACCACCATCACCAGCAGCAGCGGCACCACGGTTGCGTTGAAATAGGGCGGGCCAACGCTGATCTGCTGGCCGGTCATTCCCTCCAGCGCCATCGGATACAGCGTGCCGATGAACACCACCCCCAGCATGCACGACAGCAGCAGATTGTTGGCAACAAGCGCGCCCTCGCGGCTGAAGGCCTCGAACCCCTGCCCTTCCGGCACGCTGCCCGCCTTCCAGGCATAAACGGCGAGCGCGCCGCCAACATAGAGCGCAAGCAACAGCATCAGAAACAGCCCGCGCGCAGGATCAACGGCAAAGGCATGCACCGACGTGAGCAACCCGGAGCGGACGATGAAGGTGCCCAGCATCGACAGCGAAAAGGCCAGAACAGCCAGCAACAGCGTCCAGTTGCGCAGCGCGTCACGACGCGCCAGCACCGCCACCGAATGAAACAGCGCGGTGGCGGCAATCCACGGCATGAGGGCGGCGTTTTCCACCGGATCCCAGAACCACCAGCCTCCCCAGCCCAGCTCGTAATAGGCCCAGAAACTGCCGAGCGCGATGCCAAGCGTAAGGAAGCCCCAGGCCAGAAGCACCCACGGCCGCACCGCGAGCGCCCAGCGCGGGCCCACCACCCCCTCCAGCATGGCGGCAACGGCAAAGGCAAAGGCCACCGAAAGCCCGACATAGCCGATGTACAGCAGCGGCGGGTGGAAGGCGAGGCCGGGATCCTGCAACAGCGGATTGAGCCCCTGCCCTTCGGTGGGCGCCGGCAGCATGCGTGCGAACGGATTGGACGCCAGCAACAGGAAGGCGAAGAAGCCCAGCGAAACCAGCCCCATCACCGCCAGCGCGCGCGCCCTGAAGCGCGGCCCCAAAGGCGCGGGCGCCATGGCAACCGCCGCGCCGGCCAGCGCCATCACCAGCACCCAAAGCAGCAAAGAGCCCTCATGATTGGCCCACACCCCGGTGAATTTGTACAGGGTGGGCTTCAGCGTGTGGCTGTTCAGTGTGACCAGCTGTAGCGAGAAATCCGATACGAGGAACGCCCAGGTGAGCGCCGCAAAGGCCGCGAGCGCGAACAGCAGCTGCGCGCATGCAGCCGGAACCGCCAACACCTCGATGCCCCGACCCGCCAGGCCCGCCGCCTGCACCAGCGCTGCTGCGGCCGCGAGCCACAGCAGGAAATGGCCGATTTCCGGGATCATGCCGCCGGCGGTTGCGCGGCGCCTGTTGCCTTGTTGCTACGCTCCAGCGCCTTGGCGACTTCGGGCGGCATGTAATTTTCATCATGCTTGGCGAGCAATTCGCGCGCCTTGAAGCTGCCATCGGCGGCAAAGCTGCCGGTTGCCACCACGCCCTGATTCTCCCGGAACAGATCGGGCACGAGGCCGGTATAGCTCACCGGAGTTTCGTGCACATTGTCGGTCACGGTGAAGCGCATGGTCAGTCCGTCGGCGCTGCGGCTGACCGAGCCGGTTTTCACCAGGCCGCCAAGCCGAATGGATTTGCCGGCATCCGGCCGCTCGGCGGCAAGATCGGTGGGGGCATAGAAATAGGTGGAGGTATCGCCCAGTGCCGACGCCGCCAGCACACCCGCACCGCCCAGCGCCGCCAGCGCCAACACGGCAAGAATCAACCGTTGCTGCTTGGGTTTCGCCGCCATCAGGTCCGATCCTTTCCGATTGCGCCCTCGGCGCGTCGCATGCGAATCCAGCTGATCCCCAGCAGCGCGCCGGTTGCCAGCAGGGTGACAGCATAAGCGGCCACGATGAACGGCGTGTGATCCATCAGGCCGCCACCGCAGCGCGGCGGCGCAGTCGCGCACGCGCGCGCTGCTCGGCAATCAGCGTGCGCATCCGCATCAGCACGATCGCCGCAAACAGCAAGGTGAAGCCCAATGCGGACAACAGCAATGGTTGCAGCATGTCGCCATGGATCGAACTGCCGGAAAGCCGGATGCTCGCCTTCTGGTGCAAGGTGTTCCACCACTCCACGCTGAACTTGATGATCGGCAGGTTGATCGTCCCCACGATGGCCAGCAGCCCGGCGGCCTTCAGCCCGCGCGCTTCATCATCATAGGCGCGCGCCAGCGCGATCACCCCCAGATACAGCAGAAACAGCACCAGCATGGATGTGAGCCTCCCGTCCCAAACCCACCAGGTGCCCCAGGTCGGCCGGCCCCAGATCGATCCGGTGATCAGGCAGATCGCGGCAAAGGTTGCTCCAACCGGCGCAATGGCCCTGACCGCCAGCTCGGCCAGTGGATGCTTCCACACCCGCGCCGCCAGCGCCGCCAGCGCCATGCCAAAATAGCCCGATGAGGCCAGCCAGGCGGCCGGCACATGCACATACATGATGCGCACACTGTTGCCCTGCAGATAATCGGCCGGCGCCACAACCAGCCCGATATAAAGCCCCGCGCCGGTCAGCATGAGGCCAACGCCCAGCAGCCAGGGCAGCAGGACCTCGGACAGCTTCAGGAAGCGCAGCGGGTTGGCATAAGCGTGCATCGCGAAATCGCCTTAGCATGGAGAAATGCGCCGCGTCATCCCTTGGCGGATGCGACATTTGCTTCAGCTGCGCGCCGCCTTCAGCGCCATCGCGGTGGCAAACGGCGACAGCGCGACCAGCAGCAGGGTGCTTGCCGACAGCAGGCTGAGCGCGCCCGGCTGCTCCGGCTGGCTGCCGAAAATCAGCAGCGGCAATGCCAGCGGCACGATGACCAGCGCCACCAGCCCGCCACCGCCGCGCGCGCCCAGCGTGAAGGCGGCCGCCATGCTGGCCAGCGCCGACAGGCCCAGCGTGCCGATTGCCAGCCCCAGCGCCAGCAGCGGCAACCTATCCAGCGGCAGCGCCAGCATCACAGCGGCAACCGGCAGCGCCAGCATCAGCGGCAAGGCAAAGGCAATCCACAAGGCCGCCATCCGGGCAAAGGCCAGCGCCTCGCCCGAAACCTGCCGCACGGCGAACTGATCCAGTGTGCCATCGGCATAGTCCCCAGCATACAGCGTGCCGACCGGAAGCAGGCTGGCCAGCAGCGCCGCCACCCAGGCGATTCCAGGGGCCACCCGCGCCAGCAGCCCGCTGTCCGGCCCAAGCGCGAAGGGCACCGCGATGGCCACCAGCAGGAAGAACAGCACCGGCAACAGCCACTCTGCCGGTCGGCCGGCAACCAGCGACAGATCACGCCGCATCAGCAGCAGGAGAAGCGCCGGGGTGCCGCTCAAGCGTTAGGCGATCGGAACAGGCTGTCGGCCACGGACCGAAAAGAGGACGCCCCGTCGCGCTTTGCCTTCACCCGCGCGATTTCGCCTTCCAGCAGGCGCACCCGTTCGTCCAGCTCGGCGACCGACAGACGATCCAGATCCTCTTTCACCAGCAGCCGCAGCGGATCATCGGTGCGGCGCGCCAAACTGTCTTCCGGTTCCATGCCAGCCTCCCGCGCGCTTTGCGTGGTAAACTCTTGCACTTTCTGCGGCGGCGGACAACGGTTCGGTATCTTTTCCATTCGTCTCCTGGGGGCACAATGAGCGATTCCCTTCCCACTGTGATGCGCGCCATCGATCCGGCGAAACCCGGCGGGCCGGATGTGCTTGCCGTGGTGGAGCGCCCTGTGCCCAGCCCCGGTCCCGGCGAAGTGCTGATTCAGGTGCACGCGGCGGGCGTCAACCGCCCGGATGTGCTGCAACGGATGGGGCTGTATCCGATGCCGCCTGGCGCGCCCACCATCATGGGGCTGGAAGCAGCCGGGGAAGTGGTGGCGCTGGGCGAGGGCGTGACCGACGTCCGGCTCGGTGACCCGGCCACCGCGCTGGTCTCAGGTGGCGCCTATGCCGATTATGTGGTGGCACCGGCCGGCCAGTGCCTGCCCATTCCGCCGGGCATGCGCTTCACCGAGGCTGCCGGCCTGCCGGAAACCTATTTCACCGTGTGGTCCAATCTGTTCGATCAGGCCGGCGGCAAGGCGGGCGATGTCGTGCTGCTGCACGGCGGCACCTCGGGCATCGGGGTGACAGCGATCGATCTCTGCCGCCTGTTCGGCCTGCAAATCATCGTCACCTGCGGGTCCGACGCGAAATGCCTTTCCAGCAGCGGCCTGGGCGCCACCCACGCCATCAACTATCGCGATGGCGATTTCGCCGCGGAAGTGCGCGAGCTTACCGGCGGTCGCGGGGTGGATATCGTGATCGACATGGTGGGCGGCGATTATGTGCCGCGCAATCTCGTGTGCCTGGCCGAAGGCGGGCGGCATGTCTCGATCGCCTTCCAGCAAGGCGCGCGCACCGAGCTGGATCTCGGCCTGCTGATGCGGCGGCGCCTCGTTCTGATGGGCTCGATGCTGCGGCCCCGCCCGGTGGCCTACAAGGCGCAGGTGGCTGCTGCCTTGCGGGACAAGGTGTGGCCGGCCTTTGCCGACGGAACGCTCACCCCGCGGCTGGACCGCGTTTTCCCGCTGCACGAGGCGCCGGCCGCTCACCGCTACATGGAATCCGGCGGGCATGTCGGCAAGATTGTGCTTGCGCTGCGTTAGCCCTGCCGTGCGCTGGCCATCGCCTGCATTAACTATCCTGTTCTGGCAGGCAGGTTGACACGGGCAAGCCGCGCTTGCACCGGTGACAGAATGTCCAGAACCGCATCGCTGAAGCAGGATCTCGCAACGCTTGGTGCCATCGTCGAGCTTGGCTTCAATCCCGATGAAAAGGTGGCAGCGCGCATCCGCACGCTGGCGGCCGAGCTGGAAAGCCTGAACCCAACGCAGGAGCCGGCGCGGGCGGCAGCCCTGCTGCGCGG
>JAIMJL010000034.1:25840-28218 GCA_020693225.1 Sandarakinorhabdus sp.
ACCGACATCACCTATCTGGACGAGGGGTTCCGCATGGTGCGCGGAACCCAGGGCAGCCTTTATATCCTGGAACGGCTGGATTCGGCGCCGATGATCTGGGCGCGCGACAGCTGAAGCCCCTGCCCGCCAAGCCCTGCCCGCCAAGCCCTGCCCGCCAAATAGGCCAGCTTGGGCAAGCCCTGCCGCCCCCCTAGATTGCGGGCAAGAGGGAGAAAGCGCATGCCACAGCCGTTTCCGGACACCCCGTATCTGAAGGGCTATTATCAGCCGTTCGGGGCCGAAATGCAGGCGGAGGATCTGGTGGTGGAAGGAACCATCCCCGAAGGGCTCGCCGGCACCTTCTATCGCAACGGCCCCGATCCGCAGTTCCCGCCGCACGCCGACGATCGCTATCATGTGTTCGATGGCGACGGCATGATCTATGCCATCCGACTCGCCAACGGCAAGGCGTCCATGCGCAACCGCTATGTGCGCACCCGCAAGTTCGAGCTGGAGCGCGCCGCCGGCCGGCGGCTGTTCGGTGTGTTCGGCAACCCGCGCTTCAACGACCCTTCCGTTTCGCCGATGGACTACAACACCGCCAACACCCACATCTGGCCGCACGGTGACGCGCTCTATGCGCTGATGGAAGGCTGCCCGCCGACCGCGCTCGATCCCGACACGCTGGAAACGCTGGGCTATGAAACCTTCGCCAACACGGTGACCGGCCCGTTCACCGCCCACCCCAAGACCGATCCGGCCAACGGTGCGCTGCACGCCTTCGGCTGCGGCGCCAAAGGCCCCGGCAGCACGGCGGTGCGCTACAACATCATCGATGCCGCCGGAAAGCCGACCCACACCGCCTGGCTGGACCAGCCCTATGCCTCGATGATGCACGATTTCGCGCTGACCGACAGCCATGTCATCTTCCCCTGCCTTCCCGTTGTCATCTCGATGGAGCGCGCCATGCAGGGCAAGCAGGCACCCGCCTGGGAAAGCAACCGCGCCTCGCATTTCGGCATCATGGCCAAGGGCGGCGACGCCAGCGATCTGCGCTGGATCGAAACCGACCCAACCTTCATGTTCCACATCGCCAACAGCTTCGATGATGGCGGCGATGTAGTGGTGGATGTTGCCGGATCGAAGCGCGCGCCGCTCATGCCCGATGTCGATGGCAATCTGCCCGATCACCAGGACACCCGCTTCACCGTGAAACGCTGGCGGATCGGTGCCAACGGCGCCTTCCGCGAAGAGCAGATCGATGGCCTGGACATCCAGTTTCCGCGCATCGACGATCGCCTGCAGGGCAAGCGTTACAGCCGGGTGTTCGCCAACGGCACCGCGCGGCCCACCGCCGGCCGGCTGGACGGCTTCGACTCCGTGGCTGCTATCAACGTCGACAGCGGCACGCGCGATGCCTTCAGCTTCGGCGACGGGGCCTATTGCGGCGAGCCGGTGTTTGTGCCGGGCGGACCAGGCGAAGCCGAAGGCTGGCTGCTGACCCTGGTGTGGAACAGCGCCAGCAACGAGAGCTTTCTGGCGATCACCGATGCCCGCAACATCGCGGCCGGCCCAGTCGCCAAAGTGCATATGCCCGCCCGCGTGCCCGGCGGCTTTCACTGCCATTGGCGCAATGCTGCCTGAAGGATACCCGATGACAGACAAGCCTGAATCCGTTGGCCGCGAAGTTCTCTACGAGGTCGTCAACCAGCATATCGCGGTGATCCGGCTGAACCGGCCGGACAAGCGCAATGCCGTGAATGGCGATCTGGCGCAGGCGCTGGACTGGATCGTCAAGGAAACCGAGCGCGATCCGGACATCCGCGTCTGCATCCTCGCCTCCTCGTCCGATGGGGCCTTCTCGGCCGGAGCCGATCTTTCGGAAATCTCCAAGGGCCGCGGGGCCACGCTTTCCACGCAAGACGGCGGCTTCGGCGGGCTGGTGATTCACCCGCGTGAAAAGCCCTGGATCGCCGCGGTTGCCGCGCCGGCGCTGGCCGGCGGCTGCGAGCTGGCGCTGAGCTGCGACATGATCGTCGCCGCCCACACGGCACGGTTCGGCTTGCCGGAAGTGAAGCGCGGGCTGTTCGCCGGCGCCGGCGGGGTCTTTCGCCTCACCCGTCGCCTGCCCGCCTCGATTGCCTATGAGCTGGTGGCAACCGGCGACCCGCTTGATGCCCCGCGCGCGCATGCGCTTGGCTTGGTGAACAAACTGACCAGCGCCGATCAGGTGCTGAACGAAGCGATCGCGCTGGCCGAAGCCATCACCGTTAACGCGCCGCTTTCGGTGCGGGAAAGCCTGAAGGTGGCTCGCATGGCCTATGACAAGGCGGAAGAGGAACTTTGGCCGATTTCGCGCGCGGTGAGTGCGAAGGTGTTTTCCAGCGAGGACGCGCGCG